>JAKDLE010000472.1 GCA_030453005.1 Pseudonocardia sp.
CCGGGGGCGGTTGCGCGAGCAGAGGGGGTCGAGCCGGGTCAGCCGGTGACCGGCAGGCTGGCCTCGACCACGGTGGGCGCCGGAGCGGCCTCGGGGGCGTCGTCGGCCTCGGGGGCGTCGTCGGCCTCGGGGGCGTCGTCGGCCTCGTCGGTGTCGCCGTCGTCGGCCTTGTCGGCCTGCTCGTCGTCGCCGAGCTCGCCGCAGGTGGCCGAGCCGATCGTGACGGTCTGCACCGACTCGGACGCGCCGAGCAGCGGCAGGTCGTTGAGCAGGCCACCGAGTGTGCCCTCGACGAGGGGCAGCACGCCCGCGAGCGGGGTGGTGCCCAGCGGGTCGTCGAGCTGGTCGTCGTTGATCGGGAGGACGGTGAGCTCGATGCCGGTGACGGTGATCGAGCCGTCCTCGTTGCGGGTCTCCCCGCCGAGGGTCACCTTGGCCACCGGTGAGAGGTCGATCTTCGTGCCCGCGACCGAGACCTCCGGCAGGTCCAGCCCCAGCAGCTTGCCGTTGACGATCTCCAGGGCGCCCTCGCCGTCCTCGCAGAACGTGCGGACGGCATCGGCGCTGAGCAGACCGAGGACGTCGACACCGGTGACGGCCGACGAGGCGCGGCCCTCCTCCGCGGCGACCCGGAGCAGCGACGCGAGCTCGAGGTCGACGGCCTCGCGCTCGACGAGCTCCCCGTCCTCGGAGACGACGGACGGGGTCGCGGCGATCGACAGCAGACCCGTGGCCTCGATGCCGAACGCCGACGCGACAGCGTCGTCGTCAGTGGAGGCGTAGGCGACGGTGGAGCCGAGCAGCAGCGCCGTGACGGCGGTCGCCGCACCGATCGCCAGGCCCGCTCCGGTGTACTTCTTCGTGCTCACGTGTGGGATCCCCTTCATGCTTCATCAACCAGGACGAGCGTGCCGAGAGGCACCTCGGTGAGTTCGTCGAGAGCGGCTTGTGGCACGCGGATGCAGCCGTTGCTCGTCGCCTCGCCGAACACGTCATCAGTGGGCCAGCCGTGGATGGCGACGGTGCCCGGGCCGCCGCCGAAGGTGTCGAGGGTGGGGCTGTGCGTGCCCAGCGGCAGGAACACCGGCGAGTAGTCCTGGTTCGCGTCGCTGAACGCGCCCAGCAGGAACGTGCGGCCGGTGGGGGTCGGGGTCTCGGGGCCGCCGATCCCGACGGTCCACTCCCCGACGGTCTCGCCGTCGCGGACCAGCTCCAGCGTCCGGGAGCCCAGGTGCACCTCGACGACGTAGGGCGTCACGGCACGCTCCACGTCGGCGGCGCGGATCCAGCCGGTGGAGCCCGCGGGCTTGGACGGCAGCAGGACCTGCACCCAACCGTCCTGCTCGCCGATGAGCGGCAGCCAGGTGTCCCCGAACTGCTCGGTGGCCATCCGCGCGATGGGCGTGCCGTCGGGCCCGTCGTGCACCGGGGTGCTGCGGATCGGGTGGACGACGATGCCCTCGGTGGTCCCGCTCGGGTCCGGGTCCGCCGGGGCGGCGTCGATCGTGGTGTAGGTGCTGCTGAGCTGCAGCGCCGAGGGGTCGATCGCGGCCGCGTTCGCCTCCGCGGCGCCCCCGCCCGCTGCAGCCTCGCCCGTCGCCGCCTCGCCCGCGACCGATGAGGCGTCCGATGGCGACCCGGGCGAGCCGCCGCCGAACAGGACGAACCCGAGCACGACGACGAGCACGAGGGCCACGCCGCCGACCACCCAGAAGAGCCGTGAGTGCGGCCGAACGGCTGAGCGTTTCGGCACGGACGGAGCGGAGTGCTGTGTCATTACCCACCCAACCGGGGCAGTGCGTACGGGGAGCGTGTCGCAGCGGAGTGGGTTCTTCCTCCCCCGAACGAGTGCGACGGGCGGAACATACCGTGGCGGTTCTCCCCGTTTCGCGGGGGCCCTACACGGAGGGTGGCGACGCGGATGCGCTGCGCAGGAACGGGCACAACCGTCCCAACGAGGGCCCCTCGATCGAGTGACGGGTGAGACGACGACAATCAGCGAGTGACCGTCCCGCCCACGTTCGACGACGTACTCGCGGCCGCCGACCGGCTCCGCGACCACGCGCACCCCACACCGGTGCTGACCTCGCGGCGCGTCGACGCTGAGGTCGGCGCCGCCGTCCACTTCAAGTGCGAGAACCTGCAGCGGATGGGCGCGTTCAAGTTCCGCGGCGCCTTCAACGCGCTGTCCCGGCTCAGCGCCGAGCAGCGCCGAGCGGGTGTCGTCGCGTACTCCTCGGGCAACCACGCCCAGGCCGTCGCCCTCTCCGCCCGGATCCTCGACATGCAGGCGACGATCGTCATGCCGCACGACGCGCCGGCGAGCAAGGTGGCGGCCACGCGCGGGTACGGCGCCCGGATCGTCGGCTACGACCGCTACACCGAGGACCGGACGCGGATCGGGGCCGCGCTCGCCGACGAGCAGGGCCTCACCCTGGTGCCGCCCTACGACCACGCCGACGTCATCGCGGGCCAGGGCACAGCCGCGCTGGAGCTGTTCGACGAGGTGGGCGAGCTCGACGCCCTGTTCGTCTGCCTCGGGGGCGGCGGGCTGCTGGCGGGCTCGGCGTTGGCGGCGCGCGAGCGGTCGCCGGAGTGCCGGGTGTACGGCGTGGAACCCGAGGCGGGCGACGACGGGCAGCGGTCGTTCCGCGGCGGCGAGATCGTGCACATCGACACCCCCGACACGATCGCCGACGGCGCGCAGACCCAGCACCTGGGCAGGCTGACGTTCCCGATCATCCGGCGCGACGTCACCGACGTCCACACCGTCACCGACGCCGAGCTCGTCGAGGCGATGCGGGTCTTCGCGAGCACACTCAAGATCGTGGTGGAGCCGACCGGGTGTCTCGCGTTCGCCGCCGTCCGCAGGCTCGCCCCGGAGCTGGCCGGCCTGCGGATCGGGGTGATCGTGAGCGGCGGCAACATCGACCTGGGCCGCTACGCGGCCCTGCTCCGCTGACTCACGGCGTCAGCACGATCTTGCCGGACTGGCCCCCCGACTCCAGGTGCTCGTGGGCCTCGACGACGCTGTCGAGCCCGGTGAACACCTGGTCGACCTGCGGGGTGAAGTCCCCGCCCCGCAACCCCGCTGCGACGAACGCGGCCGCCCGCCGCAGCCGCTCCTCGTCGCGGGTCATGGCGAACAGTGTGAAGCTGCGCATGACCAGGTCGGGCAGCGTGTGCGTCGGGTACGGCGTGGGCTCCCCGGACAGCCACCCGTGGATGACGATCGTGCCGCCCGGCCGCACCGCCTCGGCGATCTCGGCGACGGCGGGCCCCGCCACCGCGTCGTAGACGACGTCGAGCCCGCGCCCGTCGGTGAGCTCGCGGGCGGTCCGCGCCAGGTCCTGCTCGCCGGTGACGATGACGTGCGCGGCGCCTGCGTCGAGCAGCTGCTGCGCCTTGGCGCCCGACCGGCTGGTGGCGATGGGGACCGCGCCGATCCGGTTGGCGATGGCCACGGCGGCGAGCCCGGCGCCGCTCGACGCGGCGGTGATCAGAATCGTGTCGCCCGGCTGCAGGACCCCCGGCTCCAGCAGCCCGGCGTAGCCGGCGAGGAACGGCATCCACACCGCCGCCCCCGTCACCGCGTCGACCGGGCGGGGCACCAGCGCGCGGGCGGGCACGATCGCCTCCTCGCCGTAGACGGTGTGCTCGTTCATCGAGAACGCGG
>JAKDLE010000473.1 GCA_030453005.1 Pseudonocardia sp.
CGACCATCCCCACGGCGACGGCGAACAACCCGACCACCGTGGCCACGACGACCACGACGGTGCCGCGGCCCTGCATCTGCTGACGCTGCATCGCCCCGGCCCCGCCCCTGCTCAGGCGCGCGGCGCCGCGACGCGCGCGCCCTCGAACACCTCGGCTGGACCGGCAGACGTGGCCCGGCGGGCGCTGGTGGGTGAACCCGCGACAGCACGACGCGGGTTCACCACCGGCCCCCGGCATGCAGGTTCCCGCTCGTGGACCCGTCGGGATTCGTGAACTCCCGGCCTTTGGCGCGGAGCTGGGCGTTGGTGTCGAACACCCGCTGCTCGGCGCCGGACAGCACGGTCTGGACCTTGTAGCCGGGGTTGTTCTCGATCTTCCACAGGGCGCGGCCGCGGCGTTCCATCGCCCATCCACCGGCGACGTCCTGCTCCCGTTCGGTCAGCGCGAGCTCGGTGGCCAGCTCGTCGGCGACCCGGGTGGACTGCCCGAGCAGGATGCGGGTCGAGCACAGCGCGAGCAGGTCTTTGGCGATCGCGACCTCCTGCGAGCCGGCCGCGCCGACCGAGAGCAGGTCCGAGGGCTTGTGCATCACCAGCAGCTGGATCTTGCGCTCGGCCCGGGATAGCCGCAGGTCCGCGTCCACGGCCTGCACCGCACGCAGCCCCAACCGCATCTGCCGCCACACCTCGTCGCGGACCACGATCCGGATGTCCCCGTCGTCCTGCAGGTCGGTGATCATCGACGACCAGGACCCCAGACACGTCAGGGCGACGGCGATGGCCTGGTCACCGCGCGAGCGCAGCAGCGACAGGTCCATCGACTGGACGGGTGCGTCCCAGTCCAGGCTGAAGTTGGTCTGGGCGTCGAACAACCCGGACAACGGGCCGACGACCAGGTTGGACAACGCGTCGGTGATCAACCGGGTGTGGTCGAGGAACTCCCGGCGCCCGGCGAACCGGGCGTCACGCCACAGCGCGTCCTCGGGGTCGGCGAGCTGCGCGGCCACGTCGGGGATCGTGATCGGCCGCAGCCGCGTGTAACCGTCCCCGACACCGACCAAGCGGCGCAGCACCGTGGACAGGACCATCTCGTCGGTGACGGTCGGGCTGTAGCCCTGGGTCTCGGCGAGCGCGGCGAGCAGCTTGGTCCAGCGTCCCAGCACCCCGGCGAGCTCCTCGCGCTGCCGGGTGACCGGCCAGGAGGCCCAGCGTTGTGCGAGCGGGCCGAGGTCCAGGGCGTTGAGCCGGGCCGGGCTGCCCCGCCCGAGCGCGATCGGGGTCATCCCCAGCTCGCGCAGCAGCGGGGTGTACTCGCCCTTCACATCACCCGAGATCAGCGTCTTGATCCCGAACAACATCATTCGCAGGACGAACGCGACGACCGTGCTGCTCTTGCCGCGGCCGGGCTCCCCGAAGATCACCATGTTCGGGTTGGTCGCCAACCCCCGCAGCAGCCACTCGATCGGGTGGCAGTAGAACGCACCCCCGGACAAGGTGTCGTAGCCCATTCTCGCCCCGACCGCCGGCACCCCGTTCGCGGCCAGCAGCGGGAACAACCCACCGATCTCGCTGGTCGCCGCCAGATATACCGGGGCGCGCGCGGTCGCCTCGACCGGCGCCCACCCGCGCCCGGTCTCCGCCGCGCCGCGCCGCCCGGACACCCGCCGATTGACCCGGTCCCGGCCACGCCGGTCGGAATCCTGCGGTGGGGGAGCCGACAGCACCGGGAACGGGTGCTCCGAAGAGCTGAACGAGGTCAACAGATCCGCGGCCGAGCGCTGCGGATTGCCGGAGGCGCCGCGGCCGCGGCCGGCACGGTTGCGGGCCATCAGTCCAACGCCCCCCGCAGCCGCGGCAGCCCGATCCCGACCGGCAGCGCCGCGGACACGAACGCGGCATCTTGGGCCAACTCCAGGCGCAACAGCCGGAACCGGCCGCTCGCGTCGTTCTCCAGCTTCGCGGCGTGGTCTTCCAGGTTCCAGCCCGCAGGAACCGTGATCGACGCCGCCATCGTGTAGCGCACCATGCTGTGCCCGGCGGCGACAGCGGACTCCTGGGCGCGGGCGCCGGAGGCCTTGCGGCTGTCGGTGGCGGTCGTGGAGAAGCCCTTGGTCGTCTTGTAGTCGCTGAGCACGTTGTGCCGGAACCGGTTGGTCTGCACCGCCCGGTTCGCCGCCCGCTGGCTCAGCACCTCGTAGTGGATCGCGAGTGTTCTCCGTTCACCGGCGGTGCGCACCGCCAGCAACGGGCCCAGCGAGCCGAACGCGGTCCCCGACTCCGGCGGCAGCACGCTGTAGGCCACCGAGGAGAACCCGTCATGGTGGTAGCTGCGGGCCGCGGGCGTGGGCACCAAGGTGGGGCCGGCGTCGCTCATCGGCAGGCCCGACTCACCCGCCGGGTCGGGATGGATGAGGTGATGCGAGGTGAATCCGGCCGACGCGGCCGGGTTGAAGCCGGTGCGGATCGCCTCCGCCAAGCCGGGGGAGGTCAACCACGTCACCGTGCGCACCCCCAACGACTTGAGCTGATCATCCACCCCGTCCAACACGCGGTAGAGGGCGAACGCCCGCCCGGCGATCCCGCCGCCGGCGGCCTGCGCCGGGCGCCGTAGCGCGGTCTCGGTCCCCGACACCGTCACGAACAGCTCGGTGCGCACGCTCACCGACCCGATGCTGTGGTCGAGCTCATCGGTGGCCAACCGGGCCAGGTGCGGAGCCCGCGGATCCTCGTGCGCGGCCCGCCACACCTCGTACTCCGCGCCGTCGTCGGGGACGGTCCGCACCAGCAGCGACATCCGGTCGATGATCTCCCGGTGCCCGACCGCGATGAGCAGGTTCCCCAGCCGGGCTGCGAGCCGCTCGCACTCCGCGTCGGACAACATCCCCACCCCGGTATGGGTCAGCCGTGCCGTCGCACCCCACCGGCCCTCCGCGGTGTCGTGGATCAAGCAGATCCGGCCCTGATCACGCAGCGGCGGCCCGTCCGGGAACGTCAACCGGCTCAGCACCCCAGGCAGATCCGGCTCGTGGGTGGGGCCCGGGACCCCGGCCGCGGCCTTGGACTGCCACACCGACCAACGCATCAGCACTCCTGCCTGGAACATCACGAGATCGAGCAGCCACCGCAGCGCCGGGCGGCCCCGAACCGGGACCACCACCAGCGCCACCGCGACGCTGTTGGTCATCAACAAGGTGAACGCCTGCCCCCAGCGGCCCGCCGACATCGCCAGCAGCACCGGCGCGGCCAACGCCAGCACCACCGCGGCCTGCGCCGGGGTCATACCCATCACCCAGCCCGCGCGCTCGCGGGTGTTGAGGCCGCGATACATCCGCGGTCCGTCTACAGGAGCAGTACTCACCGGTCACCGACCTCCCGCGCCCGCGCCCGCGCCACCAGCGCCACCGGCACCGCCGCCGCCGGTTCCGGCGCCGCCCGCACCAGCTCCGCCGCCACCTGGCCGGGGACCTTGGCTCGCGCGATCCGGCGGCCGCTGCTCACCGATCGGCTCGCCGTCGAAGCCGCGGGGACCCCTACCGTCGTCGTCGGGGTCCCAGCCGTCCCCACCCTGACCGGACGGGGCGGGATCGAGGGGCGCCGCCCCGGCGCCCGGGTAGGAGTCCCCGGAGCCTCCGCCGTCGTAGCCGCCGCCACCATCATCGGAACCACCGC
>JAKDLE010000474.1 GCA_030453005.1 Pseudonocardia sp.
CAGGTCATGCCCTAGATCATGGCCTCTAGGCCACCTGAATTACGCGGAACGCAGGACGTTGGACGTCGACGATTACCTCGATCTGGAGACACTCAAGCAGCCACTGGTGCTGCCGCAGTTCGACCCGAGTGTCGCCGGCGCTGTTCGCATGGCGCCGCGGATGGAGGAGTTCCTTCCCGACGCGCCGTCCGGCTTGGGGCGGGCGTTCGGCGGAGCGGCGCGCCATCAGGAACGCGTGCAGCAGGCGCACGCCGCCTTCGAGCGGGCCGCCGCCGCGCACCAGGTGCAGCTGCAGGCGCACGGTCGGGACATCGAGGCGGCCCGGCGTCGACACGACGCCGAGGTCGCGCGCCTGTCCGATGAGCACCGCGAGCAGGTCGAGCAGGTCACGCAGTTGCAGCGCGGTCTTGCCGCGGGCTTGCCCGAGGCAGTCGTCGGATACCTCGACCTGGTGTTGGAAGCGGCGGCCTACCCGGACGGTTTCCCGCACGCCTGGCGCCTGGCGTACACCCCCGAGACCCGCCAGCTCGTCGTGGAGTACGAGCTTCCCGCCCGCGAGGTGGTCCCGGTGGCGAAGGCCTACCGCTACGTCAGGAGCAGCGACACCGTGACTCCGGTTGCCCGGTCCCAGGCGCAGATCCGCGCTCTCTACAGCTCGGTCGTGGCCCAGACTGCGCTCCGGGTGGTGCACGAGGTCCTGGAGTCCGACCGGGCCGGACGCGTCGCCTCGGTCGTGCTGAACGCGCACGTCACGGCCACGGATCCGGGCACCGGACGGCCGGTCCGGCCGTGCCTGGTCGCGCTCGGGACGACCCGGTCGCGCTTCATGGAGCTCGACCTGCGCCGGGTCGATCCGGCCGCCTGCCTCCGGCATCTCGAGGCCAGGGCCAGCCGGGACCCCGCTGCACTCGTTCCGGTCGAGCCGATGGTGCGTTTCGACTCGATCGACCTGCGATTCTCGTCCGAGACCGAGCAGGTTGGACAGCCAGCGACTGCAGGTGCAGCCTTGGAGGAAAGCGCGCCGGCGCCGGTCACGCCGGAATCCGACGAACGGCGACCTTCCGCTCCTGTCCGACCGGAGCCCCCGCGTTCCAGCGCGGAGCGGGACCTGACCGCGGGTCAGAACGTCGTACTGACCGGCCCGGTGATCGACATCAGCCTGCCCGAAGCGTGGACGTCGCCGGCCGACCTGTCGGTGCTCTTGCTCGGTCCCGATGGCCGCGTCGCCCGGGACGAGGATTTCATCTTCTTCAACAACCCGACCGCAGCCGACGGCGCTATCGGGCTTCGTGGAGGGGACAACCCGGACGGGGCCACGATCGATCTGTCGCTGTTGCCCGAGCACTGCGAGCGCCTCGTCCTCGTTGCGAGCGGCGCCGACCCGACCGTCGACGTCGCCCGGACGGCTCTGCTGGTCCTGGACCCGGCCGCCGAGACGAGCCAGCTGACTTTCCAACCGGCTGACACGACGGTCATGCCCGCGCTCGTCTGCGCGGAGATCTACCGCCGCCGGGGCTCCTGGCGACTACGAGCAGTCGGCCAGGGATACGACGACGGCCTCGCCGGTCTCGCCCGCGACTACGGCGTCAACGTGAACTGAGTGTCGCAAATTAATGTCAGCAATGTCCGAGACGCTTGCAGATCCCTGGGTCAGGTGGTCAGGGGCTGCAAGTACAGCTTGGAAGTACAGCCACGCCAGCCACCGCAGGCATCTTCAGGCAACCGCAACGTGCCCTCTGACCTGCGCAGATGCTGTCAGCAACCTCGCCGCCCGCAGTTCACACCGAAGAGGTCACTGGTTCGATCCCAGTATCGCCCACAGCCGAACGGCCTGGTCAGAGGCTCATCACGAGCCCAGTGACCAGGCCGTTCGTCGTCGCCGGGGGCCGTAGCCGGAGCATTTCCGGAGCATCTGCCCGCGCCCCGTCCATACATCCTGGAGCAACCAGCCTGATGAGCCCGCTGCACGCAGCCGTCGTCACAGGAATCGGGCTCTTGCTCGCCCTTGCCGGCGTCGGATGCGGCGTGGCCGCGTACATCGGCTCGGTGCGGCAGTACGACACCCTGCCTGAGTGGCCGTGGGCCAGCACGACGATCAAGCTCCTGAGGGCGCGGCTGACCTTCAAGCGAGACGTGCGAACGGGCAGCGGAACCGGGACGATCGTCCTCGCGGGCAGCGCAATCGGAAGCGCCGAGGCATCCGGCGTCGGGTCTGTCATCAAGTCCGATGAGTCCGTAGACGAGCGGATGGCCCGACTAGAGGCCCGCCTACAGCTCCTAGAGGAACGAGGCGGAGCTGAGCAGGCCCGGGCGGAGAAGGCTGAACGGCTGTTGGAAGAGCAACTGGCCAAGCGGTGAACCCGGCCACGTTGCTGGCGAAGAACGTCGGCTCGTGCAGGCGGCCGTAGACGCCGAGTGCGACGGCCACCAGCGAGCCCGCGCAGAGCGGGGTGAGCACGGCCGTGGTGGCGGCACGGCTCGGGGCCTGCGCAGCCGGCCAGGGCGCGGTCATGCCGTGCCCCCGGTGACCGGTCGCACGTCGACGGGCACTCCGTCGATCGTGGTGGCGTCGATCGTGGTTGCGTCGCCGACGTCGGGTGGCGGTGCTGGGGAGAGCAGGCCTCCGACGTCGCGAACCCCTACCTGGGTGCCGTCGGGCAGCAGGATCCACCGATCCGCGCCACGGCACCGCGGACATCGGCGCGTCCCTCGTAGAGACCCGACGGCGGTACGGCGGTCGCGGCCGCGTAGGGCCAGTAGCGGTCACCGACCGTCGCGGTGCCCAGGACGTCCGCGGCGGTGACGGTGCCGGTGACCGTGGCGCCGTCCCCGGTCAGGGAGAGCTCGCCGCCGACGAGCGCACCTTCCATCCAGGCCTCGACCCGCTCGCCGTCGCAGAGGTAGCCGACGGCCCGGCCCTCGTCGCCGACCGCGATCGCGATGGTCAGCTCGTCACCCGAGGTGCGGCCGGCGTAGACGCCGCCGCTGACGGCGGGCGCGGGCGTGGCTGGCGGAGCCGGGGCGGTCGGGGGCGCCCCCCCCCCCCCCCGCGCGGCCCCCCGCGGGGCGCCCCCTCGTAACCCCCCGGCAGCTTGAGGCGCCGCGCTCCCCAAACGAGTATGTCGAGATCCAGGGTGCGCGGGCCCCAATGCACGCGGCTGCGGTCGCGGCCCTGGCGCAATTCAATCCGCTGCAGCGCCGCGAGCAGCGCGCGCGGCGTGAGATGAGTGTGCAGCTCGGCGACCGCATTGACGAAATCGGGCTGCCAAACGGGACCCATCGGCGGATTTCGATACAGCGAGGACTGCGCCTGCAAGCGGGTAGACGGTAGCCCGACCAGTGTACGCAGGGCTTGTCGGACCTGCGTGACCGGGCCGGCGAGATTGCTGCCCACGCCAACGAAGACGCGTGCCGGCATGGTTGTAGCCCTCAGGCGGAATCGTTGCCCTTGCGCCGCCGGTGCCGCCTGCCGGAGCGCCGGCGGTTGCCGATCATCTCCACGCGCTGCGCCACAGGTGAGAGCTGTAGCTGCGTCCACCAGTGCGCTAGCTCCGCCTCCACTTCGCCCGCCTCGGCGCGCAACAGCATGAAATCATAGGCCGCGCGAAATCTTGGATGGCTCAGCAAGCGCAGCGCCCGTTTACCCGTGCGCCGTTCAAAGCGCGGTTG
>JAKDLE010000475.1 GCA_030453005.1 Pseudonocardia sp.
GCGGGCGGCAGCGCCACACCGAGTCCGCGGGCGACGACGCACCAGCGACCCGCGCTCAGCAGGGCCGTGAGCAGGCCGATGCCCAGCGCGGCGAGGACCGACGCGACGTCCACCGTCCGCAGCCCGTCGAGGAACGCCCCGGCCCCGAGGGTGGCCACGAGTGCCGCGGTCACGGCGAGGCCCGCGAGCACCCGCAGCCGCACGGGACAACGCAGCCTCACGGGGCACCGGCCGGGAGTGCGAGCACGTCGACGTGGCCGACCTCGACCCGCAGCGCACCGACCGCCGCGGTGTCGAGCCGGCGGCGCAGGTAGGCGTCCGCGTGGCGTTCCAGCGCCGGGCTCTGCGCGCAGGCGGCGTCGATCCAGCCGCGCAGCCACTCCTCGACGAGTGCGGAGCCGCGTGCGGCGAGCCGCCACGGGCTGGGTCGCAGCTCCACCGCGGCGCCGCGGACGGTGAACGCGTCGGTCGCCGCGGCGCCCGCGTCCGGTCCGAGCAGCCTCCGGCCGTCGACGCGGCGCCGCTGGTGGGCGTCGAACGCGGCGGCGAGCTCGACGTCGAGCGGCTCCGGCGGGTCGATCTCGACCCGGCCTGCGACGCTCAGCGTCCACAGTGCGGCGCAGCCCGCGTCGACGCACGCGGCCGCGAGCGCGTCGACCTCGTCGGCGGTGAGCAGGTCGAGCAGGGCCGAGGCGGTCACCAGCGACGTGTCGGCGAGGTCGGCGGCAGCCACGGTGGTGAGGTCTGCGCGGGTGGTCTGCACGGTGACCGGCCCGGCGGGCGGGTGTGCGGCGGCCCGGGCGAGCAGGACGGGATCGCGGTCGTGCAGGACCCAGCGCTGCGGGCCGGGCAGCCGGGGCGCGAGCCAGCGGCCCATCGCGCCGGTGCCGCAGCCGAGGTCGCGGACCGTCACGGGACCGTTCCCGAGGTGGATGCGCACCCGGTCGGCGAGCTCCGGGGACCGGGCCGCGGCGTCGGCGTCCTCGCGCAGCGCCAGCCAGTCGGGCGCGCACACGGGTGATCCGGGCTCGCTCAGCCGGGCGTGCCGGGAAGCCGGGCGGGCCCGGTCCGGTCCAGCCGTGTCGAGTTCAGCACCGTCGAGTTCAGCACCGTGACCAGACATCGGGTCGTCACCTCCCAGCCGTCCAGTGTGCACCGCCGCGCCCCCGCCGCGCGGCGCAGTTGTTCACGCTGCTCCGGATGGCGCAGCCAGCGGCGCAGCGCCGCGGCGAGAGCGTCGACGTCGGCCGGGGGGACGAGGATCCCGGGGCCGTCGCCGAGGGTCGCGGAATCGTCCAGGATCTCGGTGACGCCCAGGGTCTCGGGGACCCCGCCGACCGCCGCGGCGAGCACCGGGACCCCGCGGGCCAGTGCCTCGGTGACCACCATCCCGTAGGCCTCGGCGCGCGAGGGCAGCACGAGCAGGTCGGCCGCGTCGAACGCGGCGGCGAGCGGCGCGCCGGTCAGTGGGCCGGTGACCCGCACCCGGTCGCCGAGGCCGTGGGCCGTGATCGCCGCGCGCACCCGGGCGACGTGCGCGGGATCGCGGCGCACCGGGCCGACGAGCCGACAGGTCCACGGCAGGTCCCCGACGGCGGCGAGCGCGTCGACGAGCAGGTCCTGGCCCTTGGTCGGGGTGATCGACCCGACGCACAACAGTCCGCCCGCGCCGTCGGTGCCGCGGGCGGGCGGCGCGGGGTCGACGCCCGGCGCAGCGACGTGGACGCGGTCGGCGGCGAGCCCGTGGACCTCGACGAGCCGCCGGGCCGTCCACGGGCTGGTGGCGACGACGGCGCCCGCGGCGTGCAGGACCGCCCCCTCCCCGACGGTGAGGTCCGCGGCCCCGGCCTCGTCGCCGAGCGGGAGGTGCACCAGCACGACGAGCGCGAGCCGCGCCGCCTGCGGCACCACGACGTCGGGCACGCCGCAGGCCACGAGCCCGTCGAGCAGGACGAGGGCGCCGTCGGGGCGTCCGGCCAGCGTCGCGGCGAGGGCCGCGCGGGCACCTGCGCCGGGCCGGGGCCAGGCCCCGAGGACGGGGGTCAGCTCGACCGCCCAGCCCGCGTCCGCCAGGCCGCGGCAGACGCTCCGGTCGTAGGCGTTGCCCCCGCTGGGCACGGCGGGGTCGTCGACGTCGCCCGGGACGACGACGTGCACGGTCCTCACAGCTCGCGTTCGTAGCTCGCCCACGCCACGTGCGACTCACGCAGGGTGACGACGAGGCCGGCCAGGCCGCGCGCTCCCTCGCCGAGTGCACCCGCGTGCACCTGCGCCGCGAGCCGGTCGGCGACGACCTTCGCCAGGAACTCGGTGGAGGTGTTGACGCCGGCGAAGGCCGGTTCGTCGTCGAGGTTGCGGTAGTTGACCTCGGCCAGTACGGCGCCGAGCCGCTGGGTGGCAAGCCCGATGTCGACGACGATGCCGTCGGCGTCGAGGGAGGTGCGGCGGAAGGTGGCGTCCACGACGTAGGTGGCGCCGTGCAGGCGCTGCGCCGGGCCGAACACCTCGCCGGAGAAGCTGTGGGCGATCATGACGTGGTCACGGACGGTGATGCTGAACACGGGGTCACTCCTACTCGTACACGACGCGGACGCAGAGCGCGCCGAGCTCACCCGCCGTCAGGCGCGGCAGCAGGGTGGGCAGGTCGTCGAACGGGCACTCGTCGGTGACGATCGCGTCGAAGACCGGGTCGGCGAGCAGGGCGCACGCGAGGGCCATCCGGTCGGCGTGGGTGCGGCGCCTGCGGCGAGCCGGGGCGACCGCCCCGACCTGGCTGGCGCGCACGGTGAGCCGCCGCGAGTGGAACGCCTCCCCGAGCGGGACGCACACGGAGCGGTCGCCGTACCAGCTCAGCTCGATCACCTCGCCCTCGTCGCCGAGTAGTTCGAGGCTGCGCGCGAGCCCGGCCTCGGAGGCGCTGGCGTGCACGACCAGGTCGCACTCCCCCACCGCCTGCTCCGGGGCGGCGAACCCGACGCCGAGCGCCGCGGCCACGGCCGCCCGCGCCGGGTCGACGTCCACCAACTCCACCCGGACGCCCGGGAACCGGGCGAGCAGCGCCGCGACGGTGGCGCCCACCATCCCGGCCCCGACGACCGCGATCCGATCGCCGACCAGCGGGGCGGCGTCCCACAGCGCGTTGACCGCGGTCTCCACCGTGCCCGCGAGCACCGCGCGGGCGGGCGGCACGTCCTCGGGCACGGGCGTGACGGCCGAGGCGGGTACGACGTAGCGCGTCTGGTGCGGGTACAGGCAGAACACCGTGCGCCCGAGCAGTGCGGCGGGGCCGTGCTCGACCGTCCCGACGCTGAGGTAGCCGTACTTGACCGGGGCCGGGAGGTCGCCCTCCTGGAACGGCGCCCGCATCACCGTGCGCTGACTCGCCGGCACGCCACCGCGGAACACGAGGGTCTCGGTGCCGCGGCTGACGCCGGAGAACAGCGTGCGCACGACGACCTCGTCGGGGTCGGGGAGAGGTAGCGTTGCGGCCCTGATCTCACCCTCGCCGGGCGCGCGGAGCCAAAACGCGCGCGCGGTGCGGTCCATTCGTCCCCCCTGGCGCTGTAGACCCCCGGTCGGAGCTGAGGTCGATGACGAGCCTAACCCGGCATTCCGCCCCCCGGCAGGAGTCGGCAGGCGCGGTCGGCGGAGTGCTCCTGCTC
>JAKDLE010000476.1 GCA_030453005.1 Pseudonocardia sp.
GGCGCCGGCGTCCGACGATTGCCGGGTCCTGTCGGCCGGGGCGCTGCCGTGGCTGCTCTCGGCCGCCGATCCCGCCGCGCTCGGCTCGCTGGCGCTGCGGCTGCACGAGCACGTCGAGCGCAGCGGCGCGGACCCGGGCGGTGTGGCCCGCGCGCTCGTGCACACCCGGTCGGCGCTCACCCACCGCGCCGTCGTGCTCGGCGACGGGCGCAGCGCCGCGCTGCGCACCCTGGGCGAGCCGGGGGCCGCCGTCCCGGCCGACGTCGTGACCGGGACCGCGCGGCGCCGCCGCTGCGTGTTCGTGTTCCCCGGCCAGGGCGCGCAGTGGAGCGGGATGGCCGCCGGGCTGCTGGACACCTCTCCGGTCTTCGCCGCGCGGATCGCCGAGTGCGCCACCGCGCTGGCCCCGCACGTCGACTGGTCGCTGGTCGACGTGCTGCGCGGGGAAGCGGGCGCACCGTCGCTGGACGCCGCCGACGTCGTGCAGCCCGCGCTGTGGGCGATGATGGTCGGGCTGGGCGCGGTGTGGCGGGCAGCCGGCGTCGAGCCCGTCGCCGTCGTCGGGCACTCCCAGGGCGAGGCGGCCGCCGCGTGCGTCGCCGGAGCGCTGAGCATCGACGACGCGGCGAGGGTCGTCGCGACCCGGTCCCAGCTCATCCGCGAGCGGATGGATGGCGGCGGTGGCATGGCGACACTGGCCGTACCGGCCGGCGCCGCCGCGGAGCTCGTCGCCCGGTGGAACGGCCGGATCGCGGTCGCCGCCGTCAACAGTCCGCGCACCACCGTGGTCTCCGGCGAGACGGCCGCCATCGACGAGCTGCTCGAGCACTGCGCGGAGCGGGGCGTCTGGTGCCGCCGGGTCGCCGTCCGGTTCGCCTCGCACAGTGCCCAGGTCGAGGACCTGCGCGCTCCGCTCGACGAGGCGCTCGCCGGGCTCACACCGCGTTCGAGCGACGTCGCGCTGTTCTCCACGCTGACCGGTGGCCGCATCGACACCGCGACGATGGACGCCGGCTACTGGTACGCGAACCTGCGCGGCACCGTCGCGTTCGACGCGGCCTGCCGGGAGGTGCTCGGCCGCTATCCCGACGCGCTGTTCGTCGAGATCAGCCCGCACCCGGTGCTCTCGGTGGCGCTCAGCGACATCGTCGAGGACGCGGGAACGGCGGCCGTCGCCGTCGGCTCGCTGAGGCGCGACACCGACGGCGCCACGGCGCTGGTGTCGGCGCTCGGTCAGGCGTGGGCGCACGGCGCCGACGTCGACTGGGCCACCGTCGTCGGCCCCCGCGCGGCGGGGATCGTGGACCTGCCGACCTACCCGTTCCGCCACGAGTCGTTCTGGGTCGTCCCGGCAGGCGCGGGCGGTGACCCGGCCGCCAACGGCCAGCGGGCCACCGGGCACCCCCTGCTCGGTGCCTCCGTCACGGTCGCCGACGCGGGCCGGGTGCTGCTGACCGGGCGGCTCGGCGGGCACGGCCAGCGCTGGTTGTCCGACCACACCGTCGCCGGCACCTCCGTACTGCCCGGGACCGGGCTGGTGGAGATGGCGCTGCGGGCCGGTACCGAGGTCGGCTGCGCCCGTCTCGACGAGTTGACCCTGCACGCGCCGCTCGTCCTCCCGGTGGGCACCGGCGTCGCCGTGCAGGTGCTCGTCGGGGAGCCCGACCGGACGGACCGGCGCGACGTGGAGATCTTCGCCCGGCCCGACGGCTCGGCGCCGGACACGGTCTGGACGCGGCACGCGACCGGGGTCGTGGCCCCGGCCGCCGCCGTTCGGGACGTTCCCGCCACGGGTGCCGGCGACGAGGGGTGGGCTGCGACGTGGCCGCCGCCGGACGCGCAGCCCGTCGACGTCGAAGGGTTCTACCCGGGCCTCGCCGCGTCCGGCCTCGAGTACGGGCCGGTGTTCCGGGGCCTGCGCGCCGCGTGGTGCACCGCGGACGAGGTGTTCGCCGAGGTGGAGCTGCCGGCCGAGCAGGCTGAGGTCTCCGACCGGTACCTGCTGCACCCCGCGCTGCTCGACGCGGCCCTGCAGACGCTGGGGGTGGGGGCCGGGGACGGACCCGACGCCGAGCGGGGTGGGACCCCGAACCTGCCCTTCAGCTTCGGAGACGTGGTCCTGCACGCCACCGGCGCCGCGGCGCTACGTGTGCGGGTGCGCCGGCTCGACGGACCCGCCGACGCCGTCACGGTCGAGGTGCGCGACGTCGCCGGCCGGCCGGTGCTGGATGTCGGCTCGCTGGTGCTGCGGGCGTTGCCCGACGCCGCGGCGCTGGCCCGCTCCGGGGACGACGTCGCGCTGCAGGCGCCCACCTGGGCCGAGCTGTCCGCGGGCGGTATCGCCCCGGCGGCGGTGGCGCTGGCCGGCGAGGCGGCTGCGTGGGCGACCCCGCTGCGCGCGGCGGCGATCGCCGTCCGCAGCCATCCCGACCTGGCCGCGGCCGCCGCCGCGCCGGCCGAGCTGACGGTGGTCGCGCTGACCCCGACCCCCGCGGGCGTGGACGCGGTCGCGGCGCGCAGCGCCGCGGCCCACGCGGTACTGGCCACCGTACGTGCCTGGCAGGCCGACGCGCCGGCGGCCAAGCCACTGCGGGGGGTGACCGGGGGGGCGACGGTCGGCCACGACGGGGATCCCGGGGGCGCGGTCGACCGCGCCCAGGCCACGGCGTGGGGTGTGGTGCGGACGGCCCAGTCCGAGCACCCCGGGCGGTTCGCGCTGTTGGACCTGAGCCCGGATGCCGGCGAGTCCGGGGCGGAGCTGTGCGCGGCGCTGCCGGCGGTGGTGGCGGGGGAGAATCAGCTGGCCGTGCGCGCCGGCGCCGTCCGCGCGCTGCGCCTGGCCCGCTGGACCGACTCCGCGACGCTCGTGGAGCCGCCCGGCCCGTGGCGGCTGGCCAGCACCCGGCCGGGGACGCTGAACTCGTTGCGGCTGGTCGAGGCACCCGACGCCGCGGCCCCGCTGGCGGCGGGCCAGGTGCGCATCCGGGCCCGGGCGGCCGGGATGAACTTCCGGGACGTCCTGCTCGCACTGGACATGTACGGCGGTACGGGGCACCTCGGCAACGAGTGCTCGGGCGTCGTCACCGAGACCGCGCCCGACGTGACCGGCTTCGCGGTCGGCGACCGTGTGGCGGCGGTGGTCCCCGGCGGCATCGCGCCCCAGGTCGTCGCCGACGCGCGGATGACCGTGCGGATCCCTGACCGGTGGTCGTTCGCCGAGGCCGCGACGATGCCGATCGCCTACACCACCGCGTGGTTCGGGCTGGCCGACATCGCCGGCATCGGACCCGGCACCACGGTGCTGGTGCATGCCGCCACCGGCGGGGTAGGCAGCGCCGCCGTCGCGCTGGCCAGGGCATGGGGCGCCGAGGTCTTCGCGACCGCGAGCCCCGGCAAGTGGGACGCCCTGCGCGCCGCGGGTTTCGACGACGCGCACATCGCCTCCTCCCGGGACCTGGACTTCGAGCAGGCGGTGCTGGCGGCCACCGGCGGGCGTGGGGTGGACGTCGTGCTCGACTGCCTGGCCGGGGAGTTCGTCGACGCCTCGCTGCGGCTGCTGCCGCGGGGCGGGCACTTCGTCGAGATCGGCCGCCGGGACGTGCGTGACCCGGCCGAGGTCGCGGCGGCGCACCCCGGGGTCGCCTACCGCCAGTACGACCT
>JAKDLE010000477.1 GCA_030453005.1 Pseudonocardia sp.
CTGCGCGAAGACGCCGAGCGGCACGCCAAGGCGCTGAACGCGGCGTCAGGCCCCTATCCGCGCGCCCTGGCCGTCGGGGCGGCGAGCTGGCTGCAGGTGGAGTGGGGCGAGATCGACACCGAGGCCGTGGCGGCCGCAGCCCGCGGCCTGCACGACCTCGGCCTGCGCTGGGAGGGCGCGCGGCTGGCCGGCCGGGCCGCGGAGCGGGTGGCCGACCGCCGCGCCGTCGTGGCCCTGCACGCCTGCGCCCGCACGCTGTTCCCCACCGCGACGGACGGGGGAGCGGGGCTGCCCGGCGCGGAGGAGCCGCCGGACGCGGCGGCAGCGGCGGCCGGGCAGGCGGTGGCTCCCGAGCGCCCCACGGCGGTCCCGGACGACCCGGGCGACGGCGACGACGTGCTGCTCAGCGACCGCGAGCTGGACATCGGCCAGCTCATCCTCGACGGCCTGACCTACAAGCAGATCGGGCAGCGGCTCTACATCTCGGGCAAGACGGTGGAGCACCACGTGGCGCGGATGCGGCAACGGTTGGGCGTGGCGACCCGCAACGAGTTGTTCAGCCGTCTGCGGGTGCTGCTCGACGTGCCCGCGGCGCCGTGACCGTCAGCCCGTCGACACCGCGTCCAGCATCCCCTCACACGTCCTGATCACCACGCGGCAGGCGTCGGTGGCGGTGCGCGACAGCATCGGGTTCTCGGCGTGGTCCTGCCAGCGCGCGAGCGCATCGGCGGCGGCCGCGCCCACCTCGGCCCGGTCGGCGGCGACCGGCAGACCCAGCCGGGTGGCAGGCGCGGCCCCGGCCTCGCCGAGGAGCCGCTCGGCCTCCCGGGCCATCGCGACGGGCAGGACGACCGCACGGCCGCGCAGTGCGCTGAGCAGCCGCAGCTCGACGAACTCGTGCGCACCGGTCAGGATGCGCTCCACCTCGGCGGTCAGCCACTCCGATCCGGGCCGGGGGTCGGCGCGCAGCACGCTGTCCAGTGCGAGGAGCCCGGACCGGGCCTTGAGCACGTCCCGGCGCTGGCCGAACTGCGTCTGCAGCACGTCCTGCAGCTCGTGCAGCCCACTGCGCCGGACGAGCTCGGTGGCCAGTCCGGCCGCGGTGCCGACACCCTGCCGGATCAGTGCGGTGCCCAGGCGGACGCCGAACACGCCGAAGCGCCCGAGCAGCTCGTGGCGCTGCGCGGCCGGGACCGCCGCGCCCCCGGCCGGCAGCGCGCCGCCGTCGACACCGAAGCGGTCGGCGATGAGCAGCGCCGAGTCCAGGTCCTCGCGCGGCACCCGCGACAGCTCGGCGAGCACCGCGAACTCCGCCTGCCGCAGCGTGCGACCGGTCTGCGCGAGCAGCCCGGCCACGGCCACGACGTTCTGGCACAGCCCGTGCAGTGCAGGCTCGGTGCGGTAGCGCCGGGCCACCGCGTTGGCCGAGAACATGGCGTCGATCCGGCCACCGCCGATCTCGTCGGCCCGGGAGATCACCCCGACCGTGTTCACCGACGCCGCGCGCGCCACGCCCTGGTCCCGGAACGCCTCCAGGAACTGCGCGTCGGCCGCGTGCAGGTGGCGCATCAGGTAGACCACCGCGTCGGCCTCGGTCGGGGTGTCGTCGTCGGGTTGCAGGAACATCACCGAGCGCCGTGCGACGTGCGCGGACAACGACGACATCCCGGGTGTGTCGATGAGCGTGGTGGCGCGCAGGCTCTGCGACGGCCAGTCCACGGTGAGCCGCTCCACCTCCTCGGCCGAGCCCGGCGGGAGGTCGATGACGAGCGCACCGTCGTGCCGCCGCACGGGCAGCGGCCGCGCCTGCCCTGATCTGGGGTGCAGCGTGATGCGCGGGTGGGGGCCGTCGCGGTACCAGGTGACGACGCGCGTGCACTCGCCCGCGTCGGTGGGCGCGACCTGCTCGCCGACGAGCGCGTTGAGCAGCGTGGACTTGCCCGCCTTCACCTTGCCCGCGATCGCCACCCGCAGCGGCTCGTCGAGCCGGACGAGGTGACCGTGCAGCCAGCGGGCCGTGGCGGGCTCGTCGGCGTACACCTCGACGGCCTGGCCGAGGACAGCCCCCACCGCGGCCGACAGCGCGCCCGTCACACCCGCGCTCACCGTGCCCGCACCGCGGCCGCCTTCTCGAGGTCGGGCCGCTTCGGGAGCCGCCCGCCCGCGAGGCTCTCGCCGTCGGGCAGCAGTGTGCGTACCCGTTGCTGGAGCCGCTCCAGGCGCTGCAGGTCGTCCTTGATCTGTGTGAGCCGCTTCTGCCGGTCGGCTTTGCTGCTCTTGAGCGACCCCTCCGTGGCCCGCAGCGACTGCTGCAGCGACCGGCTCGTCTGCTCGGCCTCGGCGGTGAAGTGGTCACGCAGGTCGCGCTGCACCTGGCGCAGCATGTCGCGGGAGTCCTTGCCCACCTGGAAGGTGACGTCGTCGATGTAGCGGCGGACCGCCTGCCGGGCCTCGTTCTGCCTGCGCGTGACGATCCGGCGCCGCTCGTCGCTGATCGTCTTGCCGCCGAGGAGCAGCCCGGCCCCCAGCGAGAACGGGTTGACCAGCGACAGCCCGACGAACGTGCCGAGCAGGCCGAACATCAGCACCCCGATGTAGCCCCCGCGCAGCCCGGTGAGGGCCTTCTGCTGGAGGTTCCACTCCTCGTTCTCGCGCAGCTTCATCCCGCGCACCGCGGACAGCGCGTCCGAGGCCTCGGTGCGCAGCTCCGGCAGGACCTCGGGCGTGTCCTCGGAGAAGTGCTGGGCCACCTGCGCGGACAGCCAGCGGGCCCGTTGGGTGGCCCAGATGTAGTTGGCCGACGCCGCGGCGGCCGCCTGCTGCTCCACCCACTGGGAGATCTGGTCCCACACCTTCGCCGGGTCCTCCCCGCCGTCGATCTCGTCCTCGGCGAGGCGGATGATCTCGCGCATCCGGTCGCGCAGGTCGTGGTCGATGTCGGCGTTGAGGTCGGCCACGCCGTCGTTGAGCGTGTGCTGCCAACGCGCCGAGCGCTCCTTGAGCGCCGCGGCCTCGCGCTGCGCCGCGCTCAGCTCGGCGACGAGCTCGCGGATGCTCTCCGGGTTCTCCTGCGCGCCCTGCTCGGTGCGCAGACCGCCCGCGAGCTGCTCGGTGACGCCGACGACGTCGTGCACGGTGGAACGGCGGGCGAGCACGTCGGCCTGTCCGACGACGCGCCGACGCAGGAAGCGGGCCAGGTCGGGGAAGCCGGACACGGCGTCGAGGTCCGCGTCGTCGGTCTTCATCGCCTGCCACCGCACCGCCGCCGACACGGCGAGCAGCTCGGCGTCCACCCCGGCCGCGGCCAGGTGCGCGCGGTCGAGCTCCGCGATGCGTCGCCACTCGGGGTAGAGGTCGGTCTTGGTCAACACGCAGGCGACGTTGGGGCACACCCGGATCGCCTGGCGCAGGAACTCCAGCTCCGGTGCCGTGTACTCCTGCGAGGCGTCGGAGACGAGCAGCACGGCGTCGGCCGACGGGAGCGCGGCCATCGTGGCGGCGCCGTGCACCGAGTTGAGCCCGCCGACGCCGGGGGTGTCGACGATCTCCAGGCCGCCCTCGAGGATGCGGCGGGGCAGCCCGACCTCCGCGTGGTCGAGGTGCCTGCGGTCGCCGGGGTCCGCCCGCTCGGACACGTGCTTGACGAGTTCCTTG
>JAKDLE010000478.1 GCA_030453005.1 Pseudonocardia sp.
GACGATCGGTGGGTGCCGCTCGAAGGGATAGGGCGGGTGGAGCTGCGCCAGCCGGTCGGGCGCAACGGTCTCGGCGGCGGCGCTGCGGGCGAGCTCGTCGGGCAGGTTGGTGCGCAGGTCCCAGGCCATCGCCTTGAGCCAGGCCAGGGAGTCCAGCGCCGTCCACGGTTCCGGTTCGGCGTCGACGCCGGTCAGCCCGAGCACCACGTACTCCAGGCCGCGTGTCCGTGGCGCGTCGTGCTGGGCGAGCCAGGCGTTGACGCCGACCGCGTACGCGTCGAGGTGCGCCCGGGTGGCCGGGTCGAGCAGCGGCAGCTCCTGCTCCGCGACGCGCCGCCAGCCCAGCGTCCGGATCACGCGGTCCTCGGTGAGCGTGGCGGCGCCGAACAGCTCGGAGAGCCTGCCCGCCGTGGTGTGCCGTCGGACGTCCATCTCGTAGAACCGGTCCTGGGCGTGCACGTAGCCCTGGCCCGCGAACAGGTCGGCGCTGGTGTCGGCGTAGACGTGCGGCACGCCCGCGCCGTCGCGGAGCACGGTGACCTGCGCGGACAGGCCCGGCAACGTGATCGCTCCGTCGCGCTGGGGGAACGGCTGCCGCACCGTCCAGACGACGGCGACGGTCGTGACCAGCAGGAGCGCCAGTACGACGGCGACGACCCGCACCACCCACCGAACCGCCACCGGGCTACCCTGCCCTGCGCACGACCCGGGTGTCGAGCGCCGGTCGGCGCGACGAACCACCGCACCCTGTCGCGGTGCCTCGACGAGCGAGCACCATGACACCCGACGGTGGGCCTGCGCGGCGAGGGCGAGGAGCGGCGACGTGGAGTGGTGGTGGTCGCTGCTGATCGCGGTCGGCGCCGGGCTGGTCGTCCTCTGGATCGTGCTGCTGGTCGCGCTGTGGACCACACAGCGACGCATCAGCGACCCGACCACGGTGCGCGAGGCGCTCCGGCTCCTTCCCGACGTCGTCCGGCTGCTCCGGTCCCTGGCCGCCGACCGCGGCCTGCCCCACGGCGTCCGGGTGCGTCTCGTGCTGCTGCTGGGCTACCTGCTGTTCCCCATCGACGTGGTGCCCGACTTCATCCCGGTGCTCGGCTACGCCGACGACGCGATCGTCGTCGTCCTCGCCCTTCGCTCGGTGGTGCGTCGCGCCGGCCCGGCCGCGCTCACCCGACACTGGTCGGGGTCCCCGGCCGGCCTCGCCGCCCTGAACCGTCTCGCAGGCCTCCCCCCCGTCCCCTGAGGTGTGCGGAATCCGTACAGTTCGGGTGCTGTGACGGGAGTCATCATCGGGCGATGACCCGACTGCGCTTCGGCACCTTCCTCGCCCCGTTCCACACGCCCGGGCAGAACCCGACGCTGGCGATGCAGCGCGACCTCCGGCTCGTCGAGCACCTGGACGCACTCGGCTACGACGAGGCCTGGATCGGCGAGCACCACTCGGCGGGCAGCGAGATCATCGCGTCGCCGGAGATCTTCATCGCCGCCGCGGCCGAGCGCACGCGGCACATCAAGCTGGGCACCGGCGTCACCTCGATCGCCTACCACAACCCGCTCTGGGTGGCCGACCGCATGGTGATGCTCGACCACCTCACCCGCGGCCGCTCGATGCTCGGCGTGGGGCCGGGCTCGCTGCCCACCGACTCGTCGATGATCGGGTTGACGCCCACCGACACCCGCGAGCTGCTCGACGTCAACATCGACATCATCATGCGGCTCCTGCGCGGCGAGTCGGTCACGGAGCAGACGAGGACCCACAACCTGGTCGACGCCCGACTGCAGCTGCGCCCCTACACCGACCCCTGTTTCGACGTGGCGGTGGCGGCCGTCGCCTCCCCCACCGGCCCGCGCCTGGCCGGGCGGCACGGTACCGGGCTGCTGTCGATCGGCGCCACCCTCACCCAGGACGGGTTCGACGCCCTCGCGCACCACTGGGGTGTCGTCGAGGAGCGGGCGGCACACTTCGGTCGGCCCACGCCGGACCGCTCGGGGTGGCGGCTGGTGGGCCTCATGCACATCGCCGAGACCCGCGAGCAGGCCTACCGCGACGTCGAGTTCGGGATCGTGCCCTGGTTCAACTACTTCCAGAAGGTGGCTGCGTTCCCCCAGATGGCGGTGGGCGACAGCGCCGACGTCAAGGGGATGATCGACTTCGTGAACGAGGCCGGGATCGGGGCGATCGGCACCGTCGAGGACGCGGGGGCGCAGGTGCGCAAGCTGGTGGCGCAGAGCAACGGCGGCTTCGGCGCGATGCTGCTGATGGGCCACGACTGGGCCAACCCGGCGGCCACCCACCGCTCGTACGAGCTGATCGCGCAGCACGTGTTCCCGGAGTTCCAGGACCAGGCCGCGGGCACGCTCGACGCCGCCGCCCGCGCGACGCAGACCCGTGAGGCGCACGCGGCCGACCAGCTCGCGGCCGTCGACCACATGACCGCGAAGTACCAGCAGGAGCTCGCGGACAAGGGCTGATCCGTGCGACCGTCGGGACGGGGGTGGAGCTGATGACGGTGGACGGCCGGGTCCGCGGCGAGATCCTGACCTCGTGGCGGCGGTCGACCCTGTACGGAGTGGATCGTGAGCACGTCGAGCCGCCCTACCGCGACACCGACGTCGACACCCACTTCGCGCGCGTGGCCGTCCCGATCGCGCGGCGGATGGCGGAGCTGCTGGTCGGTGACCGGTCGGCGCTGGCCCTGTCGGACGCGAGCGGCAGCGTCGTGTGGCGGTGGGTGTCCGAGCCGATGCTGCTCGGCACCCTCGACGCGTTGTCGGTGGCCGAGGGCTTCTGCTTCGACGAGCAGTTCGTCGGCACCAACGGCCTGGGCACGGCGCTGGAGACCGGGGCGCTCGCGGTCGTGCGCGGCGAGGAGCACTTCGTCTCGCGCTTCCACGACGTGACGTGCGTGGCCGCGCCGGTCCGCCATCCGGTCACCCGCCGCACGGTCGGCGCCGTCAACGTCACCTGCCGCGCGGAGCACACGAACCCGCTGCTGCGCGTCGTGGTGCTCAAGCTCGTCGACGAGATCCAGGCGGCCCTGCTCGACGCCGCGAGCCGGCGCGAACGATCATTGCTGGCGGCCTTCCTCGACGCCCGGCGCAGCACGAACGACGCGGTGGTGACCGTGGGCGAGGACGTGGTCATCGCCAACGGCGCGGCCGTCGACCTCGGGCTGGACCACCGCGGGATCTGGGACGAGGTGCGGCACCTGCGCACCGACGGGGCCGTGGTGAGCCTGGACGGGTTCTCGGCGCGCATGCAGCTGGTACGCGACGGGCCCGCCACCACCGGCGCGGTCCTGCACATCGCCGGACCGGTGCCGGCGTGCCCACCGCGCGTCCGGGCCGCGGCGCCCGCCCCCGGTCGCTGGGAGCGGCTGCTGGACCAGACCCGCACGCTGCTCGCGGCGGGCCCGGTCGTCGTGCGCGGCGAGCCGGGCAGCGGTCGCGCCACGCTGCTGCGGGCCGCGCTGGGCCCCGCCGGCGTGGCTGTGGCCGCGGAGTCAGGGACGGCCCTGGCGCGGCGGGTCGCCGCGCGGGACGCGGCGCGCTGAGCGAGGCGCGCGGGGCCGGGCAAAATCCGATGGCGTGGGAGGTGGCCGGTCCCAGGCGCTGGGCGCCCGGGACGCTGGCTGATCG
>JAKDLE010000479.1 GCA_030453005.1 Pseudonocardia sp.
GATCAAGTAGGCGATGGGGAGCAGGAACCAGATCGTGTCGCCGGTGCCGTGTTCGCGCGGGGGCCAGACGACTCCGGGCGGGCCGGGCCCGAACCGGACCTCGAGCTCGGCACTCGTCAGGACCGTTGCCGGGTTGTCATGTGTCCCGGCCGACCGGGTTACGCGGATGTGGATCGCGTCGACAGGCAGTCGTAGCGAGTGCCATACAGCCTGGGCGAGTCGGTCGACGGCCTCGTCGGTCGACAGCGGGCGGCCGTCGGGGCCTCGGCAATCTCGTGCCCTCACGCCCATCACGACCTGCGACCCGGCCATCGTCGGTGACGTCGTGACGGCGGAACATCCAGTGCGGGTGTCGAGGTCGCCCGAGGATGAGTCCGCGGACGAGCAGCCCGCGCCGACCAGCACGATGATGATGGGCAGGGACAGATGGAGGACCGTTCGCAGCGACGTCATGGGTCGACGCTCGACGTCGAGCATCGAGGCGCGCAACAGCGAACTCATCGACTGTGGATAACCCGTCCGGGTGTCTACCCGCGATCCAGGGCGCGACGGCTCGGGCCGAGGCGGGTGTGGCCCACGTCGGCGCGCCGGCCGGCTTCCGTGCCGGCGGCGTAGCCGGTTCCGGACAGGCGCCGCGGGCGCGATGCCCGCAGGTGTCCGTAGCGCTGGTCGTAGGCCTGCTCCACCAGGGACCGGCGGTCGGCGAGGACCAGCGCCGCGGACGGCTTGCCTGTGGCGGCTTGGGCGTCGTGCTGCTGGACCGCGCCCTGCTCCGCGGCGGCCAGCCTGCGGTGGACTTCCGAGGAGAACCCGACCAGCCACGTCCGGCGAAACGCCGTGGTCGACTCACCCGACCATCCCGGCGGTCGCTGGCGTACCACGGATCGTGTCGCCTGGAGCAGCAGTGAGGTGAACACGAGCTCGACCCGGCGCAGGTCGGTCTCGAACCCCATCACCGTCACCGCTGCGGTCTGGCCCCGGTTGTATCCGGGGTGCCGCACGACGCGGCAACCCATCGCTCGGGCGACGCCGCCGGCCAGCGTCGCCTTCTCCGTCGAGTACGGGTCGGTCATCGCGATGCGGCGGCTCCCGATCACGTCGCGGGTGTCGCCTCCGGCGGCGGTGAGCATCGCTGCGTCGACGCCGTGGCGCGCCATCAGGTCCGCGGCCTTCGTGTTGTAGGCGTCCGCCTCGTCCGGCGTCGCCGCGCGCTCGGCCTTCGCGAGCAGCTTGCGGATCACCTCGAGCTTCTGCTCCGCAGCATCCATGCGCCGCCACCTCCTATCCTGGAAGGACCCGCTGGGTCGGATACCGTGCTGGGCTCCGTCCTACGGCGGCGGGTAGGCGGTTGCGTGGTCGATGAGGAATGGCCCCCACCATCCGCGTGGTCGCGGCGTGGTTAGGCCGTGGTCGATCCGTGGTTTCGTCTCGGAGCGGCTGCACGGAGCAGGCGGCCGGCCTCCCCGGGCTGCCGGACTCGCGCACGTCTGGGCAGGATCTGCGCATGGCCTCATCGACGACGTTCCTCAGGTCCCTCGACGGGACGAGGTTGGCGGCTGACGTCGCGGTCCCGACCGACGCGGACCGCGGCGTGGTCCTGGTCCATGGTGGCGGTGTCACCCGCGACGAGGGTGGGTTCTTCGTCCGGCTGGCCGACGGTCTTGCCGCGGCTGGGGTGGCGTCGGTGCGGTTCGACCTGCGTGGTCATGGCGACAGCGGGGGGCGGCAGGAGGATCTGACCTTGGCCGGGGTCGGCAACGACGTGCGCGCGGTGGCCGAACACCTCGCGTCGGTCGCCGCCCTGGACCGGGTGAGCGTGTTGGGGGCGAGCTTCTCCGGTGGCGTGTGCGCGGTGCTGGCCGCCCGGCACCCGCGGCTGATCGACCGGCTGGTGCTGTTCAACCCGCTGCTGGACTACAAGAAGCGGTTCGTCGACGACAAGGAGTACTGGAGCGGTGACCGGATCGACGAGCGGGCGGGGGAACGGCTGGCGACCGATCGGTACGTCGCGCACTCCCCGTCGTTCCGGTTGGGCACCGGGCTGCTCAACGAGGTCTTCTGGTGGGACGCCAGAGCGGAGCTGCCGAACGTGACCGCGCCGACCTTGATCGTGCACGGCACGCACGACACCTTCATCCCGGTGGAGTCCTCCCGGGCCGCCGTCGCCGCCCTGGGTGGTCCGGGTCGGCTACTCGAGCTGGACGGCGCGCAGCACGGGCTGGCGGTGCCCGACGACCCCGGCTACCGGGAGCCGCAGACCCTGCGCTGGCAGGCTTCGGTGATCGACGAGACCGCGGAGTGGCTACGACGGTAACGGTTGCGCGGCGGTGCGGAGCGCGTCCTCGAGTGCCCTGACCTGGGAGCGCTGTCTCCAGGGTCGCAGCGCGCCGAGCAGCGACCGGGCTTCGGCGATGCTGCGCCGCGAGTGTGTCGCGACGGCCACCGGCAACGCGCCACACGCGGTGCGCGCGGCCTCGTCCGGTTCCCCGGACAGCGCGAGCGAGGTGGACAGCAGGATTCGGAAGTACGCGTCGTCGCGTGCCGAGGCGATCCCGCCCGCGAGGATGCGCTGGTAGAGCACCACGGCCTCGGCAGGTCGCCCGGCCTCTGTCAGGCACACCGCGGTCTGCAGCGTGAGCAGTTGCTCGCTGTAGTGCGCGCCGGGCTCGTCCGGGGCCTGCCGCCCCGCTCCCCGGCTCAGCTCGTCGCGGGCCTCGTCCAGTCGGCGCCGCACGTCCCGGTCCGTGGCGCCGAGCATTGCCTCGCCCCTGGCGCGTTGCTGGTGGATCTCCGCGCGGAGCCCGGGCCCGAGTGCGGCCTTCCCCCGACCCGCGGCCAGCGTCAGGTCGAGCATCCGCCCGGCGTCGCGCTGGTCGTAGGCGGCCTGCGCCTTGCGCAGCAGGACGTAGGACTGCATGGCGACGTCGTCGCCCTGCTGCGCCCACTCCATCGCCCGGTCGTGCCAGTGCAGGGAGCGGACGCGGTCGCCGAGGTCGCGGTAGAGGAAGCCGGCGAACTCGGCCGAGCGGGCGGCGATCCCGAGCAGCGATGCCCGATCGGCACCTCGGCTGGCCCGCAGCGCGGTGTCGATCGAGGTCAGCGCGCCGAGCACACCGCTGAGCGCCCGGTCCGAGCCCTGCGCTCGGTCGAGCTGCTGCAAGTGTTCCAGCTCGCGGCGGTAGTCCGCCGGTGCGGCCTCGACGATCGCCACGGCGGCCAATCCGGCCATCCCGGTGCGCAGGACGTCGCGGCGATCGAACGGCAGGTCCGCAGCCTGCACGTCGTCGCCCGGCCCCGGCCGATCGGCACCGGCGCGGCCTCGCCGGGTGGGCCGGAAGCCGAGTTGGGCGTCGGTGGCGACGCCGAGAACCGCGCGCAGAGCCGACCGGTACGCGGCGCTGGGCCAGCGGACGACGCCGCGTTCGTAGCGCGCGATCGTGTGGGCGTCGAGGGCGTAGCGCGTGTGGGTGGTCTGCCACAGGTGCGCGTTGACCGCGTCGGCGAGCTCGCCGCGGCTCATCGGCTCGCCGTCGAGCACCGACGACGGGCGGGACAGCCGTGCGACCCTCAGGGCGTCATTCGCCCCCACGCTGCCTCCCTGTGTCGGTCGCGCCCCGTGCGGTGTGCGTCACAGAATGCCCG
>JAKDLE010000480.1 GCA_030453005.1 Pseudonocardia sp.
ATCGGGTCATGGAGGCGGGGTCGGCGCGCCGACGCGGTGTTCGTGGGCGGGGCGATGGCGGGGGGTGTACTCCTCTTCCGCGGGCTCAAGATCCTCATCGACCGCCCGCGACCGCCCGCGGCGGTCCAGGTCATCGCGGAGAACAACGAGTCGCTGCCGTCCGGCCACGCCACGATGGCGACGGTCGTCGTCGGGTCACTGGTGGTGCTCGCCTGGGCCGGGCGCGGCGCCCTCGGCCGGGTACTGACGGCCACCGGCGCGCTGCTGTGGATCGGCGCGGTCGGTCTGACCCGCGTCTACCTGGGTGTGCACTGGTTCAGCGACGTCGTCGCCGGATGGCTGGTCGGGGCGGCGTGGCTCGCGGTGTGCGCGGCGACCTGGTCGTGGTGGCGGCGGCGCGCGTCCCCCTCCCTCGCTGAGGGAACGGCACTCTCGCCCGACCAGGCCGGCTGAGAGTGCCGTTCGCTCAGGCCTGCTCCGCGCTGCACCACCAGGTCGAGCGGCCGCCCACCGTGCCGTGCACCATCGGCGCCGCGCACCGCGGGCACCCGGCGTCGGCGTGGCGGAACCCGATCACCTCGCCGGTGTGCACCCCGCCGTTCGCGATCGCCGCCTTGAGCGCCTGCTCCAGCGCGTCGTACAGCTCGTCGAGGCGGGCGGCGCCGAGCTCGTCGGCCGGGGCGGCCGGGCACAGCCCGGCCTGCCACAGCGTCTCGTCGGCCAGCAGGTTGCCCACGCCTGCGAGCACCGACTGGTCCAGCAGCCGCGCCTTGACCGCCGAGTGGCCGCGCCCCACCCGGGTCCGGAAGTCCTCGCGGGAGATCGTCTCGGCGTCGGGGCCCACGCCGTCGAGATCGGGTTCGAGTCGCACCCGGCCGAGGCGGCGCTTGTCGAACAGCCGCAGCCGCCCGCCGTCGGCGAAGGTCACGGTGAACCGGTCCCACTCGGGCTTGCGGGGGCCGGGGTTGCGGTGCTCCGGCCCGGTGGGGCCGACGCGGGTCTCCCCGCCGGTCGTCACCATGATCTGTCCGCCCATCCCGAGGTGCACCCCCAGGTTCGGGCCGGGCTCGCCGCGCACGCTCGTCTCGCACCACATCGTCTTGCCGCGGCGGTGCGCCGCGGTGAGCCTGCCGCCGACGAGCGCCTGCGCGATCTCGCCGGGCGGGTGCGGGCGGCAGACCCAGTCGTCGTTGTCGTCGATGGAGCGGATCTCGCGGTTCAGCGCGTCGGCCAGTACAACGCGGGCCAGCTCCACCTCGGGCAGTTCGGGCATGGCCCCATCCTGACTCCGCACCGGAACACGCGCGCGACCGGAGGGGTTGGGTCGGGTGTGGAACGGCAGAGTGCACAACGGATGCGGGTACGGGCGCCGGAGCTGCGCGGACGGCGCTGGCTCAACACCGGGGGCGAGGAGCTGCGGCTCGCCGACCTGCGCGGGAAGATCGTGCTGCTGGACTTCTGGACGTTCTGCTGCGTCAACTGCCTGCACGTCCTCGACGAGCTCCGCGAGCTGGAGCAGCGCCACGCCGACGTGCTGGTCGTCGTCGGGGTGCACTCGCCGAAGTTCGTGCACGAGGCCGACCCGGACGCCGTCGAGGCCGCCGTGGAGCGCTACGGCGTGCACCACCCGGTGCTCGACGACCCCGAGCTGGGCATGTGGGACGCCTACGCCGCCCGCGCCTGGCCGACGCTCGTCGTCGTCGATCCGGGCGGGTACGTCGTCGCGCGGATGGCGGGCGAGGGGCACGCGCACGGGCTCGGGGTGCTGGTCGAGGAGCTGATCGCCGAGCACGGGCCCGCGCTGCGCCGCGGCGGCGCGCCCTACGTCGCGCCCCCGGAGCCCGCGACGGCCCTGCGGTTCCCCGGCAAGGTCATCGCGCTGCCGGGCGGCACCTTCCTGGTCTCCGACACCGCGCACCACCAGCTCGTCGAGCTGGAACCCGACCTGGTCACCGAGCGGCGGCGGATCGGCACCGGCGAGCGCGGGTTCGTCGACGGGGCGCCCGCCCGGTTCTCCGAGCCGCAGGGACTGGTGCTGCTGCCCGGCGACGTCGAGGTGCTGGTGGCCGACTCGGTCAACCACGCGCTGCGCAGCGTCCGGCTCGCCGACGGACTCGTCTCCACCGTCGCCGGGACGGGCTCCCCGCTCCGGGTGCGCGTGGAGGTCGGCGACGGCGCCGCCGAGCTGTCCACGCCGTGGGACCTGGCGTGGTGGAACGGTCGGGCCGTGGTCGCGATGGCGGGCAACCACCAGCTGTGGTCGGTCGACCCGCGCACCGGCGCCGCGACCGTGCTCGCGGGGACCACCAACGAGGGCCTGCGCGACGGCCCGCCCGAGGACGCGTTCTTCGCGCAGCCCTCGGGACTGGCCGTCTCGGGCGACGGCACACTCTGGGTGGCCGACGCCGAGACCTCCGCCGTCCGGTCGGTCGTCGACGAGCCGGTGGTGGGGGCGGCGGTGACCACGGCCGTCGGCCTGGGGCTCTTCGACTTCGGGCACCGCGACGGCGACGCCGGGCAGGCGCTGCTGCAGCACCCGCTCGGCGTGGCGGTGCTGCCCGACGGCTCGGTGGCCGTCGCCGACACCTACAACGGGGCCGTCCGCCGCTACGATCCGCGGACCCGCACCGTCCGCACCCTCGCCCGCGACCTGCGTGAACCCAGCGACGTGCTCGTCGACGGGGACACGCTGCTGGTCGTGGAGTCGGCCGCGCACCGGCTCGTGCGGATCCCGATCCCGGCCGGGGCGCACGCACACCACGACGGCGGCGCGCACAGCGTGCGTCGCACGCGCACCGACGTCGCACCCGGTCCACTGGCCCTGCGGATCGCGTTCACCCCGCCCACCGGCCAGCACCTCGACACCCGCGTCGGCGACCCCCCCTCGCTGACCGTCGCCGCGTCACCCCCGGAGCTGCTCGCGGCAGGCGCGGGCACCTCGCCGGGTCTGCGCCGCGACCTCGTGCTCGCCGCCGACGGCCCGGCGGAGGGCGTCCTGCAGGTCAGCGTGGCCGCCGCGGCGTGCGACGACGGCGACGGCGTGTTCGCCGCCTGCCACCGCTACCAGCAGGACTGGGGCATCCCCGTCCGCCTGGTCCTCGGCGCCACCGACGAGCTGGAACTCGACCTGCGCCGCACCTGAACTCCTACCGTGCCGGGCCCGTCACGAGCACCGTCCACCGGCCCTCGCCCGTCGGCGCGACGATCACCAGTGCGGAGGGCGGGAGGCTCCCCCGGAGCGCGGACGCCTCGGCTCCGGTGAGGACGGCGGCGGAGCGCACGACGTGCCGGGCCGTCGTCCCGTCGGTGGTCAGCACGACGTGCGTGTCGGGGGCGACGCCCGCCAGCAGCGCGGGCGGCACCCGCAGCACTCCCTCGCGGGTGCCGGCCGCGGCGGGCAGCCCGTCCGGGCCCGGGTCGACGGCGGCGATCTCGACCTCCCCCGCGGGCAGGGCCAGCACGGCGACGTCGGACGGAGCCTGCGGCCCGGTCGCGGGGTCCGGTGGCACGTCGCCGGGCCCGGGCGGGTCCTCCGACGGGACCGCGCGCGGGTCGGCAGGCGGGGGTGAGGCGGATCGGGCCGACGGCGACGACGCCGCGGGCTCGTCGGTCCCCCCGGGGACCGGCGCGCGG
>JAKDLE010000481.1 GCA_030453005.1 Pseudonocardia sp.
GGGTGGTCGACCCGATCGACGGCACGGTCAACTTCCTCTACGGCCTGCCCTGGTACGCGATCTCCGTCGCCGCCACGCAGGACGGCGTGTCGCTGGCCGGTGCGGTGCTCGAACCGGTCTCCGGACGGCTCTGGAGCGCCGCGGCGGGCGGCGGGTCGACGTGCGACGGCAGGCCGCTCGCGGTCTCCGGAGCCACCGACGTCGGGCTGTCGCTGCTGGGCACGGGGTTCGCCTACGACGCGGGGCGTCGAGCCCGGCAGGCGGGGCTGGTGGCGGCCCTGCTGCCCCGGGTCCGGGACGTCCGGCGCACCGGCTCCGCGGCGCTGGACCTGTGTGCCGTGGCGGCGGGATGGACCGACGCGTACCTGGAGCACGGTTGCCACTGGTGGGACTGGGCGGCCGCCGCACTCATCGCGCACGAGGCGGGGGCGGTGGTACGGGTGCCCGGCCGGACCGGAGCCCTCCCCCCGGACGACGGCCTGGGTGCCGACGCGATCCTCGCGGCCGCGCCCGGCATCGTCGACGAGCTGGCGGCGTTGGCCCGGGAACACGGCGCCGCCGGGGTGTAGGAGCTCAGCAGGCCGCCGCCTCGCGGGCCTCGCTCAACGCGGCGGGGTCCGGCGTGGTAGGGGGGTCGGCGCTGTCCTCGCCCCCCGCCGGGGACGGCGCGCCGAGGGTCTCCAGCACGTCGCGGACGGGGCGCGACGGGTTCGCGTCACCGAACCCGGTGCCGACGGACACGTCGACCGAGGGGTCGGGCCGGTCGTCGCGGATCAGCTCCACACAGGGCAGCACGAGGGACAGGGTGCTCGCCGCGCCCTCGCCCGCAGGCCCGAAGCGCAGCTGCCCGACGCAGTCCATGTCGCCGTCGGGGAAGAACGGGTCGTTGCGGGGCGGCTCGGCCTCGCCGAACCCGAGGTCGGCGAGCTGCGCGGCGACCAGGTTGGCCTGGCCGCGCTGGCCGCCCGCGTTGAGCACCCGCACCGGGATCGTGGCGGGCGGTGCGGGCGCCACGTCGTCGAGCGCCCCGGACTCCAACGACGTGCCGGGCAGGTCGCCCGCCGGGGGCGCCGGGCAGGCCTGCGGCCCACCCGGCCCGGCCGCGCCGGCGAGCACCACGCTCCAGGTGACGACGGCACCCACGGCGAGCACCGACACCACCGTGACGATCGGGGTGCGCCTGCGACGGCGGTACGGTGCGCCCGTCGTCATCGGTCCAGCCCGTGGGCGAGCACGTGCTCGCCCAGTGCGACGAGGGGGTCGACGGCGTCGTCGAGGCCCTCGGCCATCGAGGCGGGCACCATCCCGGAGTGCACGCGCGAGAGGATGCCCGCGAGGACGACGGCCAGCTTGAACGCCCCGAACGCGACGTACCACGGCAGCGGGGCGAGATCCAGACCGGAGCCCGCCGCGTACGCGCGCGCCACCTCGGCGCGGCGCGGGAACCCGGGCAGCCGGGTGGGGCTCGCCAGGTGCTGTGCGGCCCTCCACACCGGATGCTCGTCAGCCTCGGGCCAGTAGACGAGCAGCAGACCCAGGTCGGCCATCGGGTCGCCGAGGGTGGAGAGCTCCCAGTCGAGCACGGCGCGGATGCGACCGGGGTCGTCGGCGTCGAAGAGGCAGTTGTCGATGCGGTAGTCGCCGTGGACGATCGTGTGCCGCTGGGTCTGCGGCACCGACCCGGCCAGGGTCTGCGCCAGCCCGGTCAGCGCGGCGGCCGTGCCGGGGTCGGCGGCCCCCCCGGTGGCCCGCGCGGCCTCCCACTGCGTGCCCCAGCGCCGCACCTGGCGGGCCATGAAGCCGTCCGGTCGCCCGAAGTCGCCGAGGCCGACGGACCCGGGGTCGACGCCGTGCAGCGCCACCAGCACGTCCACGAGCGCCTGCCCCGCGCGCCCGCGCTCCTCCTCGGTGGTGGCCCAGCCGGGCGGCAGCTCGCCGAGCGGCACGACGCCGTCGACGAGCTCCATCACGAAACACGGCGCGTCCACGGGCGGGCCCTCCTCGGACCACGCCAGCACCCGCGGCACCGGCACCGCCGTGCCGGCCAGGCCCGCGATGACACGGCGCTCCCGGCCCATGTCGTGTGCGGTGGCCGCGACCTCGCCCACCGGCGGTCGACGCAGCACGACCGCACCGGCGGCACTGTCGACCCGGTAGGTCAGGTTCGAGCGGCCCCCACCGATCGGACGCAGCGTGCACGTCTGCCACCGCGAGTCGTCGAGCCGGTCGGCCAACCAGGGGCCGACGGCGGCCGGATCGGCGCCGGGGACCGCCCCGTCGGGGCCGCCTGCGCCGTGCGGGTCGGCGCCGTTCGTGTCGCCGTTGGAGTCAGGGCCGGTAGCGGAGGACGCGGTCACGGGAGCGCACCCTAGTCGGCGACGACCCGCCGCGAGGGGCGTACCGCGGGGTGGCGAGCGGGGTCTTGACGGCTGGGCTACTCTTCCGCCCCCGGGACCGGCCGTGAGCGATAGCGCATCGCGCCGAACCACGGGCCGAAATGAGACCGGCGTCACTCCCGACGACGGGCACAAACCCCGACGCTGTGACGTTGTCCAGCGGCACGACGACGACAGTGTGCATCCGCTTCGGGTGCAGTTCACGAGGGTGGGGACGATGGCAACCGACTACGACGCTCCACGGCGCAACGAGACCGATGACATGGCGGAGGACTCGCTCGACGAGCTGAAGGCCCGCCGCAACGAGGCGCAGTCGTCGGTGGTCGACGTCGACGAGACCGACACCGCCGAGAGCTTCGAGCTGCCGGGCGCCGACCTGTCCGGTGAGGAGCTCACGGTCAAGGTCGTGCCCAAGCAGGCCGACGAGTTCACCTGCGCCAGCTGTTTCCTGGTGCACCACCGCAGCAGGCTGGCCGAGAGCAACGGCTCCCAGTACATCTGCCGGGACTGCGCGGCCTGACACCATCCCTGTCTCAGTCTCAGTCTCAGGGTGTCGACATCTCAGCGGGTCGAGCGGGTCAGCGTCTCGACGAACGACTCGGCGTCGCGGACGCTGACCACCCAGTAGGGGGTGGGGTCCTCGGGGTCGGTGACCTCCAGGCGCACGACGGGCCGCACCCACGCGCGGTGCACCAGGTGAGCGGCGGGGTCGAGGTCGGGGCCCAGCGCCATCTGCTTCGCGTCGGCGTCGCGGATCACCTCGACCCGCCCGACGGACCGCAGGGGGATCGCGGCGTCACCGGCCCGCACCTCCCCGTCGACGACCTGGACGCGAACCCGCCCGAGCCACACCAGCACGGCCACCACGAGCGGGATCATCACCGCGTAGCCGACCCACCAGCGCAGCCCCGGATAGCCCATGTGAATCTCGGCACCCAGCAGCACGGCGACGCCGACGGCGGGCAGGTACCACCACCACGGCACCGACAACCGCTCGTCGAACCCGGAGGGGCCGGACGTCGCAGGATCGGAGGGCGACGGGGGGGAGTTCACAAGGCCCGAGGGTAGCGTCGCCCGTCGTGTCCGGCCCCGTGGATGATTCCCCCTGCCCGTCGCAGGCTGACGTGCGCGCCGTGGACGTCACCGTCGTCCGCCTCGATCCCGGGCTTCCGCTGCCCACCCACGCCCGGCCCGGCGACGCGGGCGTGGACCTCGCGT
>JAKDLE010000482.1 GCA_030453005.1 Pseudonocardia sp.
GGTGACGGCGCCGTAGGTGAGACTACGAACAAGATCGCCGGGTGGTCCGTGTGGACCTACCCGGCGTTCCTGCTGGCACATCTGGCGGTGGCGGTGGGATTTGAACCCACGGAGGCTTTCACCTCACACGCTTTCGAGGCGTGCTCCTTCGGCCGCTCGGACACGCCACCGGCAAGAACCTTACAAGACGCCGAGGGCGTGCCCACTCCGGGGACGACCGGCTGGGCGTCGGTCGCGGCTGTCGTCCGCGATGACGGTGGGCGCGCGCAACGTGCCTCAGACCGCAGCCAAGCCGGTGTCAACCATGCGGGAGCGGGGCAGGTCGGCGACCTCGGTCAGCGGCACCCAGGCCGCGTGGTCGGTGCTGCCGCCGATCTCGTCGCGCAGGGTGCCCCCGGTGATCTCGCCCGAGTAGAGGATGCGGATGACGTGCACGTCGATCGCGGTGCCGTCGCCCGCCCGGCCCCAACGCCGGGAGTCGACGCCGATCAGCGGGCCGAGCGCCACCGTCAACCCGGTCTCCTCCACCACCTCACGGACGACCGCGTCGCGGGGGTCCTCGCCGTGGTCGAGCCCGCCGCCGGGCAGCGTCCAGCGGTCGCCGCCGGTGAACCGCACGAGCAGCACCGCACGGTCGCGCACGCAGACGACGTACGCGCCCACCCGCTGCCGCTGCACGACCTGGTCCACGGGGAGCAGGCTAGACCCGGTGGGCGGTGAAGAACGACTCCATCAGCGCCGCGCACTCCGGAGCCAGGACCCCGCCCACGACCTCCGGGCGGTGGGTGAGGCGCCGGTCGCGCAGCACGTCCCACAGCGAGCCTGCGGCGCCGGTCTTGGGCTCCCACGCCCCGAACACCACTCGCGCCACGCGGGCCAGGCCGATCGCGCCTGCGCACATCGTGCACGGCTCCACCGTGACGGCCAGCGTGCAGCCCTCCAGCCGCCACTCCCCGCGCACGACGGCGGCGGCACGCAGCGCGAGGATCTCGGCGTGGGCGGTGGGGTCGCGCAGCGCCTCGCGGCTGTTGCAGGCGGCGGCCAGCTCGCGCCCCTCCGCGTCGACCACGACCGCCCCGACGGGGACGTCACCGGTGCGCGGGGCGGCTGCGGCGAGGGTGAGGGCGCGCCGGACCAGCACCTCGTGCGAGGTGTGGGACGCGTCGGTCACCGGGCGTCGACGACCTCGGCGAGCGCGTCGGCGAAACCGCAGCGGTCGGCGATGGAGGCCAGCTGCTCGTCGGGGTAGAGCTCCAGCTCGTTCGCGAGCACCTCGAGGACGTCGGCGGGCAGCCCCAGGTCGGCGAGGATGCCGAGGTCACCCTCGGGCCAGGGGTCGTCGGCGGCGTCGTCGTCGGGGGGCAGCTCGACGCGGAGCAGGTCGAGCACGTCGGCGGCCACGTCGTAGTCGAGCGCCGCGACGGCGTCGGACAGCATGAGAGCGATGCCGCCGGGGACCGGGCGGATCAGCACGAAGAACTCGTCGTCGACGTCGAGCAGGCCCACCACGGCGCCCTCGGAGCGCAGTTCGCGCAGCTCCGTGATGGCCGAGTCGAGGTCGACGAGTGCGTCGGACGCCAGGCGGGTGCAGCGCCAGCGGCCGTCCTCCCGGATCGCCGCCACGGCATACCCGGGCAGGCCCTGCTCCCGCGCGTCCACGGGCGCCTCCACGCTCTGCACTGCCATGGCCACTACGGTAGGCCCCTGAGGACTGTGTTCCAAACCACATCCGAAACTCGGCCGCGGAGTCACCCTTCCGAACTGCCAGGATCAGCGTCGTGCCCCGCTCCCAGCTCGCCGCACAGGCTCGTTCGCTCCAGCCGCGCACGGTCGCGCTGCGGCGGGCCATCCACCGCAGGCCCGAGGTCGGGCTCGCCCTGCCCTGCACCCGCGACGCGGTCCTGCACGCCCTGGCCGACCTCCCGCTGCAGGTGCACCTCGGGGTGGGGGTCGGTTCGGTCGTCGCGGTGCTCGACGGGGCCCGGCCCGGCCCGACGGTCCTGCTGCGCGGTGACATGGACGCCCTGCCGATGCAGGAGGCCACCGACCTGCCGTTCGCCTCGGAGATCGACGGGCGGATGCACGCCTGCGGGCACGACACACACGTCGCGATGCTCGCCTCCGCCGCGCGCCTGCTCGCGAAGCGACGCAACGAGCTCAGCGGGCGGGTGCTGTTCATGTTCCAGCCCGGCGAGGAGGGCTTCCACGGCGCCCGGTACATGATCGACGAGGGCCTGCTCGACGTCGCCGGGCCCGCCGGACGTCCCCATTCGGCGTTCGCCCTGCACATCAGCGCCACGCTGCCCGCGGGCGAGGTGCACGTGCGTCCCGGCCCGTTGATGGCGGCAGCCGACACGGTCCGCGTCACCGTCCACGGCCGCGGTGGGCATGCGTCGGCCCCGAGCGACGCACTCGACCCGGTGCCCGCCGCCGCGGCGATGGTCGGCGCGCTGCAGACCGCCATGACCCGCGAGGTGGGCGCGCACGACCCCGCTGTGCTGACGATCGCGCACATCTCGGCGGGCACCACCAACAACGTCATCCCGGAGACGGCGTTCATGGAGGGCACCGTGCGCACGCTCTCCGAGGACGTCCGGCTGCACGTGCGGGAGATCGTCCGTCGCGTCTGTGGGCACACGGCGCTGGCCCACGGCTGCTCCGCCGACGTCGTGATCGATCCCGGTTATCCCGTGACGGTGAACGACGCCGATGCCGCGGCCCGCGTCGAGACCGTCGCGAGCGACGTACTCGGGAGCAGGCGGGTCGCCCGGATGCCCTCCCCGATCATGGGCGCGGAGGACTTCTCCTACGTCCTGCAGCAGGTGCCCGGCGCACTGGCGTTCCTGGGCGGCTGCCCGGCGGGCGAAAACCCCTCGACGGCCTTCCCGAACCACTCCAACCGGGTGGTGTTCGACGAGGCGGCGATGGCGGCGGGTGTGGCCGTCTACGCGGGGCTGGCGATGGACGCACTGGCCTGATCTCGGCCTGCGTGCCGCGCCCGGGGGCGGCGCTGTCGTCCGTGTCGCTGTCAGGATGACGGGGTGATGTCCCTGCGCGAGCTGTCCGTCGCCCTCCGCTGCGGCGAGCTCTCCCCCACCGACCACGTCCGCGACGTGTGCGAGCGCCTCGCCGCCGACACCCACAACGCCGTGGTCACCCTCGACGCCGAGCGCGCGCTCGACCAGGCCGCCGAGCTCACCCGGGAACTGCGGCGCGGGCACCACCGCGGCCCGCTGCACGGCGTCGCGGTGGGGGTCAAGGACCTGTTCGACGTGGCCGGGCTGCCCACCCGCGCGGGCTCCGACGTGCTCGCCGGGGCCCCACCCGCCACGGCCGACTCCGCGGTGGTGGCACGGCTGCGGGCGGCGGGCGCCGTCGTCGTCGCGAAGCTGCACACCCACGAGTTCGCCTACGGCCCCACCGGCGACGTCGCCGCCACCGGCCCGGCGCGCAACCCACACGATCCGACGCGCATCACCGGCGGCTCGTCGTCGGGTTCGGCCGCGGCGGTGGCGGCCGGGGCCCTCCCCCGCGGGGGGGGCCCCCCCCCCGGCGCGGGGGGGCCCCCCCCCCCCCCCCCGGGGGGGGGGGGGGGGCGGGCACCCCCAATCG
>JAKDLE010000483.1 GCA_030453005.1 Pseudonocardia sp.
CGGCGGCCTGCGCGCGGAGCGCTCCTGCGGTGTGCGCGCTCAGCGGCAGCGCGACGGTGGTGGCGTCGGCGGGGGCGACGTCGGGCACCCGCGCCGGGGCGGCGGCCGTCGGCGCGGGACGCGGCGCCTCCTCGACGACGACGTGGGCGTTGGTCCCGCTCCCCCCGAACGACGACACGCCCGCGCGGCGGACGCGCTCGCCTGCCGGCCACGACTCGGGCTCCGACAGCAGCCGGAGCCCGGCCCACTCGATCCGGCTGGACGGGGTCGCGACGTGCAGCCCGTGCGGCAGCACCTCGTGCCGCATCCCCATCACGATCTTGAGCAGGCCTGCGACGCCCGCGGCCGCCTGGGTGTGCCCGATGTTCGACTTGACCGATCCGATCGGCAGGGCGTCCTGGCGGTCGCCGAAGACGGCGGCGAGGGCGTGCGCCTCGATCGGGTCGCCGAGGACCGTGCCGGTGCCGTGCGCCTCCACGAGGTCGATGTCGGCAGGGTCGAGCCGGGCGTCGGCGAGCGCGGCCCGCACGACGCGCTGCTGGGCGGGCCCGTTCGGGGCGATGAGGCCGTTGCTGGCGCCGTCGGAGTTCACGGCGGAGCCGCGCAGCACCGCGAGCACGGGCCGGTCGTCGCGCTGGGCGGCGGGCAGGAGCGTCAGCACCATCGCGCCTGCCCCCTCGGCGAGCCCCATCCCGTCTGCCGTGTCGCTGAAAGCCTTGCAGCGGCCGTCGGCGGCGAGCCCGTCCTGGGCGCTGAAGCCGACGAACTCCATCGGGTTCGCCATCGCGGCCACCCCGCCGACCAGCGCCATCGTGCACTCGCCCGCCCGCAGGGCGCGCAGCGCGAGGTGCACGGCCACCAGCGACGACGAGCAGGCCGTGTCGACCGTCAGCGACGGCCCGGTGAGCCCGAGGACGTACGACACGCGCCCCGAGACGGCGCTGGCCGTTGCGCCCGTGGTCATGTGCCCGGCGAACTCGGCGGGCACCTCGGGCAGCGAGATCCCGTAGTCGAGCTGGTTGGACCCCAGGAACACCCCCACCTGCTGCCCGGCCAGCGACGTCGGGTCGATCCCGGCGTGCTCGAGGGCCTCCCAGCAGACCTCCAGCGCGAGCCGCTGCTGCGGTGCCATCGCCGTGGCCTCGCGCGGGGAGATGCCGAAGAAGTCGGCGTCGAAGTCGGGCAGCCCCTCGAGGAACCCGCCCCGGTGCGCGCCGACGGCGAGCTCGCCCAGGTCCCACCCGCGGTCGGCGGGGAAGCCGGAGATGGCGTCGCGGCCGTCGGCGACGGCCGCCCACAGCCCGTCGACCGACGAGATGCCGCCCGGGTAGCGGCACCCCGCCCCGAGCACGGCGACCGGCGCGTGCCGGGCGTCGACGAGGTCGGCGACGCGCTGCTTGGTCGCCTGCAGCTCGGCGGTGGCGCGGCGCAGGTACTGCAGCGCCCGCACGTTACCGCCTTCCGTCCCTCCCGGTGCGGAGGTGTCCACGGCGGTCATCACACCCCCAGTTCACGGTCGAGGATGGAGAACAGCTCGTCGGCGTCGACGTCGGCGTCGGCGTCGACGGGGTCGGCCCCGGGTTCTGCGGCCGGGCCGGGCACCCGGTCGGGCTCGGGCGGCCCGGCGGGTCCCGTGACCCGGGCGGCCAGCGCGGTGAGCCGGTGGGCGACCGCGACCCGCGCGGCGCTGCCGATCCGGTCGTCGCCGACGTCCTGGCCGTCGATCAGCTCCTCGAGCCTGCGCAGCTCCCCCAGGACGTCGAACGCGGCGTCGGGGTGCGGGGCCGGCAACACCTCGCTGGCGAGGTAGCCGGTGAGGGCGGTGATCGAGGGGTGGTCGAAGACGACGGTGCTGGCCAGCGCCGCGCCCGTCGCCTTCGCCAGCCGGTTGCGCAGGTCGACGGCGGTCACCGACTCGAAGCCGAGCTCGGCGAACGGGCGGTCGGCGCCGATGCCGTCGGGGTCGTCGCGGCCGAGCGCAGCTGCCACCTCCCCGCGGACGAGCGCCCGCACGATCTCGGTGCGCTGCTCGCCCCCTGCGCCGGCGAGCCGGGCCCGCAGCCGTCCGGCGCGGTCCTCGAGTTCGATGTCGCCCGGCGTCCCGCCGGGGGCCCTGCCGTCGTCGGTGACGCCGTCGAAGAGCGTGGTCGGCCGGGCCGCCGCGAACAGCTCCCGGAAGTGCGGCCAGTCGACGTCGACGACGACGACGTCGGCGGGACCGCCCGCGGCGACGGCGTCGAGGGCGCGGACGGCGGGGCGCGGGTCGAGCAAGGCGAGACCGCCCGCCTCCGAGCGGTGCAGGAGGGCGCGGGCGGCCTCGTCGTCGCCGACCTCGGCGTCCCAGACACCCCAGGCCACGACGGTGGCGGGCACCCCCGCCGCGCGCCAGGTCCTGGCCAGCGCGTCGAGGTGGGCGGCAGCGGCGGCGTGCGCGGCGTGGTCGGGCGCGCCCCACACGGCCACCACGGAGGAGAAGACGAGCACGGTGGCGAGGTCGGGGCCCGCGACCCGTGCGACCAGCGCGGCTGCGCTGTCGCCGCGCCGGGCGACCGCGGACTCGAGGTCGCCGGGACGCAGGTCCCGGAGCCCGACGAGCGGTTCGCCGAGTTCCGCGTGCACCAGCGCGGTGACGCGCCCACCGTCCAGGACGGCGTCGACGGCGGCGGGGTCGGCCGTGTCCAGGTCGACGACCTCGACGGTGCCGCCGAGCCGTTCCACGTCGTGGCGCAGCACCTCCTCGGCCGCGGCGAACGCCTCGGCCGACGGCGCGACGTCGAGGTGGCGGTGCTCGTCGCGCACGACGACGACGTGCTCGACACCGCGACGCACCAACCACGGACCGACGTGTCGCCCGTAGGGCAGCACCCCGCCCGTGACCAGCGCCGTTCCCCCGGGCAGCCGGTCGGGCCCGCTGCCCTGCCGCAGCGGCGACCGGACCACGCGGCGGGCCAGCAGGGTGTCGCCGCGGGCGGCGAGCTGGTCCTCGTGACCGTGGCCCAGCGCCGCGGCGACCGTCGCGGCTGAGGTGTCGACGGGGTCGGGCGGAAGGTCGAGCAGGCCACCCCAGACCGCAGGCGCCTCCAGCGCCGCGACCCGGCCGATCCCCCAGACCTGCGCCGCGGTCGGGTCGCCCGGCACGGCCCCGCCTGCCGCCGTGGCGGCCCGGGTGACGCACCACAGGCGCGGCGGGCGGGCCCGGCCGGTGCCGATGAGCAGGTCCACCAGCCCGGGGACGGCGTCGGCGTCGAGCGCGGAGACGACGCCGACGACGTCGGGCGCGGCGAGGAGGTCACCGACGGCCGCGGCGACGGAGTCGTCGACCTCGCGGACCGCGGCGCTGCCGCCGAGACCACCCACCGCTGCGGTGAGCAGCCGGGGCAGCGCCGGCTCGGCGCCGGCCGGCACCAGCACCACCCACGTGCCCGACCGCGGCGGCGCGGACGACGCGGGCGCCAGCACCCACTCCTCGGCGTACCCCCAGCGGGTCACGTCGACGTCGGCGGTGCCCGAGCCGACGCGGACGGGCGCGAGCCAGTACCGGGTGTGCTCGAACGGGTAGGACGGGACGTCCGCGCGGCGGGGGTCGCCCGGCGGGAGCAGCACGGGCCAGTC
>JAKDLE010000484.1 GCA_030453005.1 Pseudonocardia sp.
CGCGGGCCGCGGGTCGGCGGTGAACGGGCCGCGCCCCCGGACGGCGTCGGCGGCGCCGCAGCCCGGCGGGTCCGCCAGCGCGCGCGCCCACCCCGACTCGCGGGGGACGCCGTGGGCGGCCGCGACCCCGAAGGTGCCCACGGCGTACACCGTCGTGGCCGCGAGCGAGCCCACGACGAGCAGAGGCACCGCGCGCAGCGCGTCGAGCCGCCGGCCCTCAGAACCGCGCCGCCGTCCCCACAGGACCGACACCAGCACGCCGGCCGCGAGCACCAGCCCCCACAGCAGCGGGCCGTCCAGCGACACGCCGCCCACCGAGGGAGGCTCGTCGGGCGTGCGCACCCCGGCGAGCCAGGCGTAGGGCCAGCTGTTCGGTCCGTGCCAGGCGAGCGCGACCGCGGCGACCGCCGACCCGGCCGCCACGACGGGCACCCCGAGCGGCAGCCTCGCCCCCCGCAGCAGCTGCCGGGTGAGCGGCACCGCCGTGACCAGCAGCAACCCGAGGAACGCGGAGCCGACCCCGGCGAGCGCCCCGAAGTGGTGGGTCCACTTCGACGGGGTGAGCGCCAGTGCGGCGAACGACAGCGCCGTGGAGGCCCCGGCCAGCCACAGGGGCGTCGGGAGCGGCGTCCGGCTCATCCGGGCGGCCACGGCGAGCACGGCGAACCAGCCGAGCGCGACCAGGCACGCGAGCACCGCCGCGCGTTTGGCGAAGTTGCCCATCGACACCTGGTCGAGCAGGTGGGCGTAGCGCTCGAACTCGTCGGCCCAGCCCTGCTGGCGCAGGAACGACAGGAACAGCGCCTGCCCACGGAGGAAGTCGCGCAGCGCGCCGTCGGCGAACGCGAGCAGCGGGGCGGTCATCGCGCCCGACCCGACCGCGAGCACGCGCGCCGCCGTGCCCGTGCGGTCGCCCGCCACGCGCACGAGCGGGAGCAGCAGCGGGAGCCCGGCGAGCAGCGGGGCCAGCATCGTGACGCCGGTGGTGTGCACGGTGAACCCGACGCCGGCCAGCGCGAACGCGAGCCACGCCACGCCGAGCCGCCGGCGGCGGCCCGCGACCAGCACCGCGAGCAGGGTCGCGGCTCCGCACAGGGCCACGAGGGCCTCGGGGCGCACCCCCATGCCGTAGGGGAGCCACCAGGCGAGGAACACCACGCCCAGCACGGCGTGCACCCCGCGGACGGGAGGCGCGGACTCGGCCGACGCCGCAGCGGCGAGGCGGCGCACCACGAGCCACGTGAGCAGCCCGCAGACCAGCGCCGGGATCCGCTGCAGCACCGGTGTGTACCCGACGAGCTGCTGCCAGGCGCCCAGCGCCTGGTAGGCCCACGTGAACGGGACGAAGCTCTGGTCGTGGAACTGGTAGTAGTTGCCGACCTCCCCGGTGATCGCGGCGTTGCGGGCCTGCGTCGCGAAGTAGCCGTCGTCGTCGGTGGCAGGCGCGACGAACAACCAGCAGAGCAGCACGGCCGGGACCACCACGTCCACCACCCGCGGCCACCCGGGCCGCCACCCGACCCGCTCCCGGGGCACCGCCGCGTCCACCCGGGCGAGCAGCACGGCGGTGGCCAGCAGGGCGAGGACGAGAGCCGCGGTGAGCGCGAGCTTGAGCGCGGTCGGGCTGCTGGTGAACTCGTCGTCGACGCGGAGCTCGACCGCCAACCCTCCGGCGGGCACGTCGGTGAGCGAGGTGACCAGCACGTCGACGTCGGGGAGCTGCTCGGCGGTGGCGCGGACGAGCTCGGCGCCGTCGCGCGTGATCAGCAGCTCGGCGTCGTGCGGGCCCGCCGAGGTGCCCGGTCCGGCCCCGGGCGCGCCGTTCACCGTGGTGGGCCGCCCCTCGCTCGTCCCGGAGAGCCGGTACGTGCACGCTCCGGCGGGTACCGGCTCGTCGAGCAGCAGCCGGTCCAGGGCCCGGACCTGGATGCGGTCGCCCACGGCGGCCACGACCATCCCCGACGTGCCCGCCTGCGGGGACCCCGGCAGCGCCGTCGCGACCACGACCCCGTCGCCCGTGGCTCTGGCGAGGCGCGCGACCTCGCAGGTGAAGCGCACCTCCATGGCGAGCGGGCGGTACGCGGTCAGGGCCAGCAGCGTCGACACCGGGTGGGCGGCGTCACGCGGCCAGCTCACCGTCGGCTCCTGCACCGACACGGGCGCGAACGGCATGAGCAGCGCGCACCCCACGGCGACGAGCGCCGCGAGCGCGGCGGGCAGGGCCGTGCGGCGGCGAGGACGGGGAGTGGACTCGGCGCGTCGCGAGAGCAGCCCTGCTGACACGGATCCCTTCCTCGTCCGGACTGCGCGGGTCAGGGCGACAGCAGGAGCTTGCCGGTGGTACGCCGCGCCTGGAGGTCCTCGTGGGCGGTGCGCGCGTCGGCGAGAGGGTAGCGGTGCCCGATCCGGACGTCGAGGGTGCCGTCGAGGACGGCGTCGTACACCGCGCCCGCCCGGTCGGCGAGCTCCCGCGCCGTGGTGACGTGGTCGAACAGCTTCGGGCGGGTCAGGAACAGCGAGCCTGCCTGGTTGAGCCGCTGCGGGTCGACCGGCGGCACCGGGCCGCTCGCCGCGCCGAACAGGACGAGCATCCCGCGGCGGCGCAGCGCGGCCATGCTCGCGTCGAACGTGGTGGCCCCGACGCTGTCGAAGGCCACGGCGACGCCGGTGCCGTCGGTGAGCCCGCGCACGGCGGCCGCCAGGTCGGTCGCCCCAGAGAGATCGGCTGCGGTGTAGCGGATCACCTCCGCCGCACCCGCGCCGCGAGCGAGCTCCTCCTTCTCGGGGGTGGAGACGGTGCCGATGACGCGCGCGCCGCGGGCGTTCGCGAGCTGGGTGAGCAGCAGCCCGACCCCGCCTGCCGCGGCGTGCACGAGCACGTCGTCGCCGGGTTGGACGGGGTAGGTGTCGTGGACGAGGAAGTGGGCGGTCATGCCCTGCAGCAGGGCTCCGACGGCCACCTCGTCGTCGACGCCGTCGGGCACGGCCACCGCCTTGTCGGCGGGGACGCAGACCAGCTCGGCGTAGCTGCCCAGCGTCTCGCACCAGGCCACGCGGTCGCCCACGGCGGTTCCCGTGACGCCCTCGCCGAGCGTACGCACCCGCCCGGCGCCCTCCATCCCGGGCACGTAGGGCAGCGTCATCGGGTAGATGCCCGCGCGCTGGTAGGTGTCGATGAAGTTGACGCCCGCCGCCGCGACCTCCACCAGCAGCTCGCCCGGGCCGGGTGTCGGGTCGGGGAGCTCGGTCGGGGTCAGGACCCGGGGGTCGCCCGCCTCGGTGATCTGGATCGCGCGCATCGCACGATCATGGCCCCGCGAGGGCCCGCTCCGCATCCCGGGTCGCGACGACGACCGGCCCCCGGTCGACGGTGGCGAACCACACCGCGGCCGCGGCGGCGGTGACCAGCCCCGCGCCGAGCACGTGCAGCACCACGAGCATCTCGGGCACGTCGAGGGCGTACTGCACGCCGCCGACCAGCCCCTGGGCCGCCACCACGCCGACCAGCACGCGGAAGCGCCGTTCCAGGGCGGGCGGCGCGGCGACCGCGCGCAGCGCGAACCCGAGCCCCACCAGCAAACCGAGGTAGCCGAACAGCAGCTCCACGT
>JAKDLE010000485.1 GCA_030453005.1 Pseudonocardia sp.
TGGACAGGGGGCCGCTGGACAGCAGGATCCCGCCCGGGGGCAGGGGCACGTGGTCGTCGCCCGTGTTCAGCGCGCACACCAGCGTGGACCCGGCGCGGCGGAACGCGAGGCACCGCTCGGGCGCGCCGAACCACTCCAGTTCGCAACCGGTGAACGCCGCGTGGCCCGAACGCTGCGCCAGCGCGCGACGGTAGAGCGAGAGTGTGGAGTCGGCGTCCTCCAGCTGGTCGGCCACCGACCGGTCGGCCCACTCCTCGGGGATCGGCAGCCACGGACTGCCGTCGGTGAAGCCGAAGCCGGGCGCGCCGCCCTCCCAGGGCAGCGGCACCCGGGAGCCGTCGCGGCCGCGGTCGGTGTGCCCCGACAGCCGCAGGCGGGGGTCCTGCAGTGCATCGTCGGGCAGCTCGACGTCGGGCAGGCCCAGTTCCTCGCCGTTGTGCAGGTACACCGCGCCCGGCAGGGCCAGGGCCACCAGCGCCATGGCCCGCGCCCGCGCCACACCGACGTGGCCGCCTCCGTAGCGCGTGACCGGCCGCGGCGTGTCGTGGTCGGAGATCGTCCAGCTCGGCGGGGACGGCGTGCCCGTCACCGCGGCGAACGACGCCTCGATCGCCCCGCGCACGGCGTCGGCGTCGAACGGGGCGTCGCGCAGCCGGTAGGTGAGTCCGATGTGGAGCTCGTCGGCACGGACGTAGCGGGCGAACGCCGCCTCGTCGTCCACACAGACCTGGGCGGCGGCCATCCGGCCCGGGAAGTGGTCGATCACCGCGCGGATCATGCGGTGCACCTCGTGCGCACCGGCGTGGTCGAAACGCGGGTCCCCGTCGCCGTCCGCGTCCGGCAGGCCCTCGGGCTTGCTCATGCCGTGGGCGACGTCGATCCGGAACCCGTCGACCCCGCGGTCGAGCCAGAACCGGACTGTCTTCTCGGACTCGGCCCACACCTCGGGGTTGGCCCAGTTCAGGTCGGGCTGCTCGGGGGAGAACAGGTGTAGGTACCACTCGCCGGGGCCGTCGCGACCCTGCACGCGGGTCCACGCCGGGCCGCCGAACTCGCTGAGCCAGTTGTTGGGCGGGCCGTCGCCGATCCCGGGACGGAAGTGGTAGCGCTCCCGCTCCGGGCTGCCCGGCGCCGACTCGACGGCCGCACGGAACCACTCGTGGTCGGCGGAGGTGTGGTTGAGCTGCAGGTCGATCGTCACCTTCAGGCCGTGCGCATGCGCGTCGGTGACGAGCCCGTCGAACGTGTCCAGATCGCCGAACACCGGGTCGACGGCGCGCGCGTCGGCCACGTCGTAGCCGTGGTCGGCCATCGGGGAGACGTAGAACGGGGTGAGCCACAGCGCGTCGACGCCGAGCAGCTCCAGGTAGCCCAGGCGCGCCCGGACGCCCGCCAGGTCACCCACACCGTCCCCGTCGGAGTCGGTGAAGCTGCGTACGTAGACCTGATACACCACCGCTTCACGCCACCACTGCACGAGCGAATCCTGCCAAACTTCCTCTACCGATGAACGGGAAGTCCTTGACGGGTCCGGATCGCCCCCGGCGGGTGATCATCGTTTCGGAACGGGGAGGCGTGCGGTGTTCGGCGGTGCGTTCCGGCTCGCTGATCTTGACGGGGTGCGTCCTGCTGCTCTTCAGAACCCGCCCGGGCGCGGCCGACGTCGTCACGGTCACCGACGATGCCGGGTGAACGGTCGGGGCGGGGGAGTTTCTCAGCACCGGCCCGCAGGAGATGTGCTGCAACCCCGACTCGTCGGTGCTGCGGGCGGACGCGGCGCTGGTGGAGGTCACCGCACCCGACGGGGAGGTCGTCCTCGACGCGAGGGTGTGCGGCGTGCCACGCTTGTCGGGTGGACCTGACACCGGCCGACCCGGCGCTGGGCCCGGTGCGGGTCCTGCTGGAGGAGCACCTCGCCCGCGACACGTCGTCGTGGTCGGCGGGCTCGCAGGGCGCCGTCGTCCGGTTCGCGCGCACCGCGGGAGAGGCGGTGCAGCGGGGCCCCAACAGCGTCGTCACGGCCCGCGGCGGGCTGCGGGTCGTGTTGCCCGACGACGTGATGGCCGTGGCCTACGAGACGCCCTCCGCCCGGGATCCCCTGCGTTGGCACCACTCGGTCGCCTTCTGCGTGCCCGACGCCGCCGCGCGTCGTGCCGGGCGGAACGCGCTCACCGAACTCGGTGTCGACACCGAGGCGCTGCGCCCACAGGACCTCACCGGTGTGCTGTTCGACCTGGGGCTCGGCACCCCGACCACCGACGTCCTGGTGCGCACCGCCGACCCGGAGGCGCTGGCGGTGCTGCGTGCCGCGGAGGGCCGTGACGTGCTCGCTGACGACCTGCTCGCCACCGTCACCGCGCGGGCCCCGCACGTCATCGCCGTGACGGCGGCCGGGCGGATGGAGGTCATCACTCCGGGCGGCGGCGCCGGTGTGCGGCTGCGGCCCTCCCGGCTGCGCGAGGCGCCCCGGGCGGCACCGCAGGTGCCGATCCCCGACGGCTGGACGTCGGTGCTCCGGCTGCATCCCGCCAACCCCGCCTCCGAACCGGACGGACGTCCGATCGCGTTCGACCTCGAACGCCACGCCGCCTTCCAGGGTCTGCTGGCCGAACACGGCGACCCGGTGCTGGGTGTGCTCGCGGCCGACGTCGGCGACGCGGTGCGGGCGCTGCGCGGCCCGGACACGATGACGCTGCCCGACGACCCCGCCGCCCGCGCGGTCGCGGCCGTGACGCTGCGGCGCCTCGCGTTCATCGACGGCACGTCCGGCACCCTCGCCGCCTGGCGCGGGCACTACGGCCCGACGCCGGAACTGGCGGATCCGGACGAGGAGTAGAGGGCCGGTCGGCCTTCGTGGTCGCGACGCGCCCAGGTTCGCGGATCGGGCTACCGGACTACCCGGTAGCGCAGATGCGTGACATCGCGGGCCTCCAGTCGTCGCACCAGCTCGAGTTCGCTGTGCTGGGTACCGAGGTCGTCGAAGAGCCGCCGGCCCTGGCCGAGTAGGGACCGGGACGAGGTGGATCTCCAGTTCGTCGAGCAGCCCGGCCCGCAGCAGCGACTGCCGGCGCGGCCGTCGGTGACCGCGCTGATCGAACCCGCCGCCGAGGCCGCAGTCGGCGCCGCCTGCCGCGCTCCACGAGGACCGGCCGGTGTGGCCCTGGACGACTCGCGGGGATCCGTCGCCGGCGCTGCGCCCTCCGCGCGGCTGGACCGGTGCCGGTCGCGACCACGGCGGGCGGGTCGTCAGAAGTCGCTGTTCAGCATGCTCTGGGCGGCGTAGGTCAGGTACTGCCAGAGCTGGTCGCGGTGGGCGTCGTCGAAGCCTGCCTCGTCGACGGCGATGCGCATGCAGCGCAGCCAGGCGTCACGTTCGAGCGGGCCGACCTTGAACGGGGCGTGGCGCATCCGGAGCCGGGGGTGGCCGCGCTGTTCGGAGTAGGTGCGCGGGCCGCCCCAGTACTGCTCGAGGAACATGCGCAGCCGCACCTCGGCGGGGCCGAGGTCCTCCTCGGGGTAGAGCGGCCGCAGGAGGTCGTCGTCGGCCACCTCCTCGTAGAAGCGCGAGACGAGCTTGTCGAAGACGGGTGCGCCGCCGACCTCGGCG
>JAKDLE010000486.1 GCA_030453005.1 Pseudonocardia sp.
CGCACCGGAGTGAATCCGGCGCGGGAGATGCGTCACAGTCCGGGCCGGAGCCGGTAGGAGGCTACTGCGCCAGCAGGTCGAGGCCCAGGTCCAGTGCGGTGACCGAGTGCGTCAGCGCCCCGACGGCGAGGAAGTCGACGCCGGTCCCGGCGTAGGCGCGGGCGTTCGCCAGTGCGAGACCACCCGAGGACTCCAGTCGGGTGGGGACGCCACCACGGCGGCGCGCAGCCTCGTCTCGACGGCGCACGGCCGCACGGGTGAGCTCGACGCTGAAGTTGTCGAGCAGCACCAGCTCGGCGCCGAGCGAGAGCACCTCGTCGAGCTCGTCGAGCGAGTCGACCTCCACCTCACAGGACAGGTGCGGCGCACGCTCCCGAGCGGCCCGCAGGGCCGCCCCGACCGATCCCGCCGCGGCCACGTGGTTGTCCTTGATCAGCACCGCGTCGCCGAGGCCGAGGCGGTGGTTGACCCCGCCCCCGCAGCGCACGGCGTACTTCTCCAGCAGCCGCAGACCGGGCAGCGTCTTGCGGGTGTCGCGGATGCGTGCGCCGGTGCCCGCCACCGCGTCGACCCAGGCCGCGGTGGCCGTGGCCACACCGGAGAGGTGGCACAGCAGGTTCAACGCCGTGCGCTCCGCGGTGAGGAAGGTGCGCACCGGCGCGCGCACGGTGAGTGCGACGTCACCCGCCACGAGCCGGTCGCCGTCGCAAGCCGCGCCGAGGACCTCGTAGTCGCCGATTACGGCGTCGAGCACCGCCAGTGCCGCCGGGACTCCCGCCAGCACCCCCGGGCTCCGCGTGGTGAAGGCACCGACCGCCATGGCTCCCTCGGGCACGGTGGCCTCGGTCGTGGCGTCCGGGCCGTAGCGGAGGTCCTCGGCCAGTGCGGTGTCCACGACGCGGCGCAGGTCGTCGACGTCGGGTCCGGTGTGCGCGGGGGCGCCCCGCTGCAGCTCGGGAGCGCTGCTCATACCGCCACCACCTTCTCTGAGCGGACGCGCGGGCGACCCGCGGCGTCCAGGGCGATCTCCAGGCTCGCGCGCTGCCACACGTCGTCGCGGCCGGGATGGTCGGTGCGGACGTGGCAGCCGCGGCTCTCGGTACGGGTGCCCGCGGCCGCCAGCACGGCCTGGGCGAGCAGGGTGAGCGCGGCGTCCTCCACCCCGGCGCGCCCGGTGGGCACACCGACGGCGGTGGCCGCCTCCACCGCGTCGGACGCGGCCGCGAGCCCGGCGGCGTCGCGCCCGACCCCGGCCGCGCGGCTCATCGCGCGCTGCACGACCGTCCGGTCGGCGATCGGTACGGCGGGTGACGGTGCGAGGTGGGCGCCGGCCGGAGCAGGCCGCGTGTGCCGGTCGGCGGCCACCGCCTGCGCGGCGCGACCTCCCAGCACCAGGCCCTCCAGCAGGCTGTTGGACGCCAGCCGGTTGGCCCCGTGCAGTCCGGTGCGGGCCACCTCGCCCGCCGCGTAGAGCCCCGGCACCGCGGTGCGACCGTGCAGGTCGGTGACCACCCCGCCGCAGGCGTAGTGCGCCGCGGGCGTCACCGGGATCGGCTCGCGCACCGGGTCGACGCCCGCCTCTCGGCACGCGGCGTACACCGTGGGGAAGCGGCGGGCGAAGCCGTCGAGGCCGCGGGCGTCGAGGTAGACGCAGTCCGTGCCGGTCTCCGCCAGTCGCCGGGTGATCGCCGCGGCGACCACGTCGCGCGGCGCGAGGTCGGCGAGCGGGTGGAGGCCGGACAGGAAGCGGCGGCCCGCGCGGTCGAGCAGGACCGCGCCCTCGCCCCGCACGGCCTCGGTCACCAGCGGGCGTCGACCTACCGCCGGACCCGTGTAGAGCACCGTGGGGTGGAACTGCACGAACTCGAGGTCGGCCGCCGTGGCCCCGGCCCGCAGCGCGAGGGCCACACCGTCGCCGGTGGCCGTCTCGGGGTTGGTGGTCGAGGAGTACAGCTGCCCGTAGCCGCCGGTGGCCAGCAGCACCGCGGGCGCGCGCAGCACACCGGGGCGCCCGTCGTCGTCGAGCAGGGCGAGCCCGCCCAGCACCCCCCGCTCGTCGCGCAGGGCGTCGACCGCCACGTGCCCGGTGAGCAGCGGCAACCCGCCCGCCGCGTGCACCAGCGCGCGCTCCACCTCGGCACCGGTGGCGTCGCCGCCCGCGTGCACCACGCGGAACGCGGAGTGCCCGCCCTCCCGGGTGCGGGCCAACCGACCGTCCGGGGCGGGGTCGAACACCGCGCCGCGCTCCCGCAGCCGGGTGACCGCGGCAGGCCCGGCACCGATGATCCACTCCACCGCGGCCGGGTCGCAGAGCCCGCCACCCGCCTCGACGGTGTCGGCGACGTGCGCCTGCGCGCTGTCGCCGGGCACGTCGCCGACGACGACGGCCACGCCGCCCTGCGCCCAGCGCGTCGACCCGGCGTCCACGGCGTCCTTCGTGACGACCACGACGCGCAGACCGAGCTCGGCGGCGTCGAGCGCGGCGGTCAGCCCCGCCACGCCGCTGCCGACGACCACCAGGTCCGCGTCGGCAGCCCATCCGCCGGTCACCGCGCACCCCGTTGCGGACCGGGCCACCGCTGCCCGAGCGCGCTCACTCGCCACCCCCGGGCTGCCCGATCGCGACCATCTTCTGCACGGCGGCGCGGGCGCGGGCGGCGAGCTCCGGATCGACCCGCACCTCGTCGCGGCCCTCCCGCAGGGCCCGCAGCAGCTTCGCGGGGGTGATCATCTTCATGTAGCGGCAGGACGCCCGGTCGTTGACGGCGCGGAAGTCGACGTCCGGGGCGGCGCGGCGCAGCTGGTGCAGCATCCCGACCTCCGTGGCCACCAGTACCGTCTCCGCGGTGGAGGCGCGGGCGGCGTCGAGCATCCCGCCCGTCGACAGGATCCGCACGCGCTCGGCGGGCACCGCGCCCGCGCCTGCGAGGTAGAGCGCCGACGTGGCGCAGCCGCACTCCGGGTGCACGTAGAGGTCGGCGTCGGGGTGGGCCTCCGACTGGGCCGTGAGCGCGGGTCCGCTGATGCCGGCGTGCACGTGGCACTCCCCCGCCCAGACGTGCATGTTCCCGCGGCCGGTGATGCGTCGGACGTGCGCGCCGAGGAACTGGTCGGGCAGGAACAGCACCTCCCGCTCGGCCGGGATCGACGCCACCACCTCGACGGCGTTGGACGAGGTGCAGCAGATGTCGGTCTCGGCCTTCACCGCGGCGGTGGTGTTGACGTAGGACACGACGACCGCGTCGGGGTGTTCGGACTTCCAGGACCGCAGTTGGTCGGCGGTGATCGAGTCGGCGAGCGAACAGCCCGCAGCCGCGTCCGGGATCAGGACGGTCTTGTCGGGGCTGAGGATCTTGGCGGTCTCGGCCATGAAGTGCACGCCGCAGAACACGATCGTCGACGCCGTGGACTCCGCCGCGATGCGCGAGAGCGCCAGCGAGTCGCCGGTGTGGTGGGCGACGTCCTGGATCTCCGGGAGCTGGTAGTTGTGCGCCAGCACCACCGCGTCGTGGCGCTCGGCGAGCGCCCGGACCTCCTCGGCCCAGCCCGCGTCGACCGTCGGAACCTGCTCGGTCGTCGTCATGACCCCTCCTCGTGTTTTCGACTA
>JAKDLE010000487.1 GCA_030453005.1 Pseudonocardia sp.
TGAACTTCGCCGCCGCCCTGGCCACCAGCCTGGCGCAGAGCCCGATCACCGAACGGTTCGACCTGGTCGGCTTCGACCCCCGCGGGGTGGGCGCGACCACCCCGGCAGTCGACTGCTTCACCGACGAGGAGGTGCGCACCGGTACGGCACCGCAGAGCGAGTTCCTGATCTCGGCGGGCACCCTCACCGAGGACGGTGCCCGGCAGCTCGTCGAAAGGTGCGCACAGGGCTCCGGCGGCGAGCAGGCCCTGGCCGCCATCGCCACCCGCGACACCGTCCGCGACATGGACATCCTGCGCGCCGCACTCGGCGACGAACAGCTCACCTTCCTCGGGCAGAGCTACGGCACCCGGGTCGGCGCGTTCTACGCCGCGGAGTACCCGCAGCGCGTCCGAGCCATGGTGCTCGACGGCGCGATCGACCCCCGGCTGGGGCTCCTCGACCGCAGGCTCTCCCAGTTCGCGGGCTTCCAGCGGTCCTTCGAGCAGATGGCCGCCGACTGCGCCACCCGCCCGGACTGCCCGCTGGGCGCCGACCCGGCCGGCGCGACCGCCGCGTTCCAGGACATCGTCCGGCCCTTGCTGGACCGGCCGCTGCCTGTCGAGGGCGGGCCGGCGCTGACATACAACGACACGGTCGGGGCCCTGATCAGCGGGCTGTACCGCTCCCAGGCCTGGCCGACGATCATCCAAGGGATCGCCGACCTGCGCGACGGCCGCCCCGACACGATGGTCCGCCTACTGCAGCTGTTCTCCGGGGCGGACGACGGCGGGCGCCTGAGCAACTTCGCCGAGGCGGCTTACGCCATCGTGTGCATGGACGAGGACCGCCTGACCGTCGACCAGGCGCGCGACGTCCGGGCCCGGATCTACCAGGTGGCACCGTTCGCGGACCCCGGCCGCGGTCTGGAGGGGGCCCGGGACAGCTGCGGGGCCTGGCCCGCGCCGCCGAAGCCGACCTACCCGTTCCCGGACCGGGTCGAGGGCGTGGCGCCGACACTCGTCGTCTCGATCACCGGTGACCCCACCACTCCCTACGACGCCGGCATCCGCCTCGCCGAGGCCCTCGGCGGGAGCCTGCTGACCGTGGAGGGCGAACAGCACACCGTCGTCGCGGCCGGGGCGAACGCCTGCGTCGCCGACCTCGCTGCCGCCTACCTCGTCGACCTGCGGACACCGCCGCCCGACGCGCGCTGCGCACTCTGACCTGCGCCCCCACGACCTGCCCGGAGAGGGACCGACATGCCTCCGCCCGACCGACCGATCGACGACCTCGTGGCGGCCGCGGTCGCGGACGAGCCGCAGGCCCGCGACGCCCTGCTCACCGAGCTCCTCCCGGTGGTCCAGCGCCACTGCCGCGCCCGGCTCGGCCACCGGGAGACGCCGCTGGGCTCGGCCGACGACATCGCCCAGGACAGGTGCCTGTCCGTGGTGCGGGCGCTGCCGCGATACCAGGCGCGCGGTCTGCCGTTCTATGCGTTCGTCTACCGCATCGCCGCCCACCGGTTCGCCGACGCCTACCGCGCCGCCGCCCGCAGCCGCACAGACCCGACGCCCGAGCCGCCCCGAGGCCCGGCTCCTCGAGAGAGAGCTGTCTCAGCAGCTCGACGGGCTGCTGCACCTCCTCGGCCCGCACCAGCGGGAGGTCCTCGTGCTGCGGATCGCCGCCGGGCTCACCTCCGAGGAAACTGCGGTGGCCACGGGCTCCACGCCGGGCTCCGTGCGCGTCACCCAGCACCGCGCGCTGGACCGGCTGCGACGGCACCTCCGGGCCGGGGAGCCCGCCACCCTCGCCGAGACCGGCCGTGGGAGATCCGGCTCGAGGCCGGAACACGCACACCGTCGCACCGCGGCATGACCGTGCCGCAGCGGCACGGATGCCGGCGTGCGGCAGGTCACGCGTTCCGGGCTTGAGGGTGCCGCGACGGCACAGCGCACCGTGCGGTGGTGCTCGCGATGAGCCGGGGTCGAGCCCCGCCACCGCAAGCACCTTTCACCCACCCCCAGTCCGAGGAGACCTAGCGTGAACACCGTGGGCGATCCAGTCCGCACCTTCCAGGATCTCGTGGCCCAGGTCCCCGAGATCGTCCAACCCATGATCGTCATGCTCGCCGGCGCGGTCCCGTTCGTCGAGGGCGAGGGTGCAGGGGCCATCGGCATCCTCGGCGGGATCCATCCCGTCGTCGCCGGCGTCGCCGCCGCGACCGGGAACTTCCTGTCCGTGCTCGCCGTCGTGCTCCTCAGCTCGCGGGTCCGCACCGCTGCGATGGCCGGTCGAGCACCGCAGGCCGAGCTTCCCGAGCCCGAGTCGAAGGGGCGTCGGCGCTTCCGGAGATGGCTGGTCCGGTTCGGGGTTCCGGGCGCGAGCATCCTCGGGCCGCTGGCGATCCCGACCCAGTTCACCTCCGCCATGCTCGTCGCCGCCGGAACGCCCCGCGGCTGGGTCCTGCTGTGGCAGGCCGTGGCGATCGTCCTGTGGACCACGGTGTTCACGGCCCTGGCGTGGGGTGTGCTCACCGCTGTGGCGGGTTGAGCGGGCCGACCACGGCACCCAGCACCTCGGCGAGAGCGCCGATGCCGTACTCCGCGCCGTCGGCACCCGACCGTGCACCCGCAGAACCCACCGGACGGAGAACCCCTGAGCACGACGAAGCACGTCCACGACGAACGGAAGGATCGGACGTGAGTCAGAAGGCGATCGTCACGGGCGGCACGGGGGGCATCGGCTTCCACGTGGCCCAGCAGCTGCACCACCACGGCTTCACCGTCACCGTCATCGGGCGGGACCCGGGCCGCGGCGCCGATGCGGTCCGCCGGATCGGAGGCGACACGCGGTTCCTCCGGGCCGACCTCTCCTCCCTGCAGCAGGTCCGGGAACTGGGGGCGCGCCTCGCGGAGGAGGGTCCCCTGCAGATGCTGGTGAACAACGTCGGCGGCATGTGGCCGACACGGTGGGAGACCGCCGACGGGATCGAGGCCGCCTTCGCCCTGAACCACCTCTCCCCCGCCGTGCTGACCGAAGCGCTGCTCGATGCGCTCCGAGCGGGCGCGCCCAGCCGGGTCGTCGAGGTCACGTCGTCGTCGATCACGACCGCGGTGCTCGACGGCACACCGACCTACGACGACGTCGAGCAGGCCGGGGAGTACGTCGGCATGGCGGTCACCGGCCGGGCCAAGCTCGCGCACCTCGCGCACACCCGGCAGCTGGCCGAGGACCTGAGGGAGAGCGGTATCACCGTGCTCACCGTCGACCCGCTCGGTCCGGCGGCGGCCGCGACGCCGAACGCCGCGGCGATGACCCCGGAGATCCTGCCGCCCGCGCTCCGCCACCTCTGGCCGCAGATCCAGGGTGGCCTGCGTCCCGCATCGGAGAGCGCGCGACCGATCGTGGCGGCCTCGGTCGACCCGGCGCTCGACGGCGCCTCAGGCCTGGTCCTCGGCCCCGACGGCGCACCGTCGGAGGACCTGCTGCAGTTCGTGACGCCCGCCGTCTCGGCGTCGGTCCGCGCGCTGACCCGCCGCGTGCTCGCCGCGTGAGCGCCCGGCCGACCCCCACACGTCCCCTCCTCTACCCGACCGCACCCGAACGGAGCCCTCCAT
>JAKDLE010000488.1 GCA_030453005.1 Pseudonocardia sp.
GCCGACCCGGCCGACGTCGCCGAGCAGCGGTTGATCGTCCCCGAGGTGATCGACGAGCCGTAGTCGCGATTCCGCCGTCGAACATCCGATCCCGCCCGTCGAACGGGTGGCGGGATCGGACCTGCCCTAGCGACAGGTGCTCACCGCCCGTATGGCATCGTTGCGCCGCGTCACCGGGAGGGCAGAGTCGTGCAGGTCGTGTCGATCATCAATCACAAAGGCGGGGTGGGCAAGACGACGCTCACCGCCAACCTCGGCGCCGGCTTGGCCGCGCGCGGCAAGAAGGTGCTGCTGCTCGACCTGGACTCCCAGGCGAGCCTCACCGTCTCCTTCTTCACACCCACCGAGTGGGCCGAACAGCTGCTGCCCGCCCGCACGATCAAGCACTGGTTCGACGGTCTCGACACCGGCGAGGCCCTGAGCACCCCGGCGGGGCTGGTGGCCACGCCGCGGCGGGTCCACGAGAAGCTCCGCCGCTCACCGGGGCAGCTCGACCTGATCCCCGCGCACCGTGACCTGTCCGACGTCGACACGATGCTCGCGGCGCAGCTGCTCATGAACCCGGAGCGTTTCGTTCCGCTGCACAGTCGGCTGCGCGCCGGGCTCGGACACGAGGCGTTCGCCGACTACGACGTCGCGCTCATCGACTGCGCCCCCAACTTCGGCCTCGTCGCCCGCAACGCGGTGGCCGCCAGCGATCTGCTGCTCATCCCGACGAAGCCCGACTACCTGTCCACCAACGGGATCGACTCCCTCGGCCTCAAGATCGCGCAGTTCGTCGAGGAGTTCAACGCGCGCTCCGACGATCGGATCACGCGTCCGCCCGCCGCCGTCATCTTCACGATGGTGCAGCTCTCGGGTGACCGCCCGATCGAGACGCAGCGCAGCGTGATGAGCCGCATCGAGGCGGGCAACGTGGCGCCGTTCGCCACCACGATCCGCGACAGCAAGGCGGTCTACGGCCCCGCGCCCGAGTACGGCGTGCCGGTGATCCTGGGCGGCACCGGCCGTGCGCAGACCCGTGAGCTGCGCGAGCTGGTCTCCGAGGTCACCGAGCGGCTCGATGGTGTCGAGGGGATGGCCGCGTGAACCCGGTCACCGCGGCCGCCCTGGAGCGGGTCGCCTGCACGCTGCACGAGCTCTCCGACGCCCAGCTCCACGACCTCGCGGCGGGGCGTGGACGTCTGGTCTTCACCCCCGACGTCGCACCTTCCCGGCGCCGGGCGATGCCACCCGCCGCCGATCTCCCCGACGCACTCGCCGCCGAGGTGGCGGCGATCGGTCGGATGACCACCACCGTCGAGGTGGCCGCACATCTCAACGACCGCCGTTTCACCGTGCCCGTCCTGCGGGCGCTGGCCCGCGCGCTCGGCCCGACGGTGCCCGCCACCGGTCGCAACCGCTCCGAGCTCGTGCACGGCATCGTCGAGGGCACGGTCGGCTTCCGGGCCCGCTCCGCGGCCCTCTCCGGCGGGGCCTGGGGCTGATCGGCCCCCGGGCGGAGTTGACAGGAGCGACGGCGACCACGGAGGCTGGCGCCATGTTCACGCGCGTCCTCTGCCGTCGACGGCACGTCGACCTGATGCGCGTCACCTCCGCCGCCTGTCGCTGACGGCGCGCGTCCCTCGTAGCCCCCTCGCGGCTACGCCGAAGCCCTCCACGGCCGACGGCACCGTCAGATCACCCCCCTGCGCTCCAGGAATGGCGTCCCCATGCCCGAACACTCGTCCCGCGCTCCCCTCGAATTCGCCTACTGGGTGCCCAACGTGAGCGGCGGGCTGGTCACCAGCACCATCGAGCAACGCACCGACTGGGGCTACGAGTACAACAAGAAGCTGGCGCAGACGGCGGAGAACAACGGGTTCAGCTACGCGTTGAGCCAGGTCCGCTACATGGCCAGCTACAGCGCCGACCACCAGCACGAGTCCACCAGCTTCTCCCTGGCGCTGCTGTTGGCCACCGAGCGCCTCAAGGTCATCGCCGCCGTGCACCCAGGGATGTGGCAGCCCGGCGTGCTCGCCAAGTGGGTGGCCACCGCCGATCACCTGTCCGGAGGCCGCGCCGCCGTCAACGTGGTGAGCGGCTGGTTCAAGGGCGAGTTCACGGCGCTGGGCGAGCCCTGGTTGGAGCACGACGAGCGCTACCGCCGCTCCGCCGAGTTCATGCAGGTGCTGCGCGAGATCTGGACCAACGACCACGCGGAGTTCCGGGGCGACTTCTACCGGATCCACGACTTCGACCTCAAGCCCAAGCCCGTCGAGGTCCCCGGCCGCCCGCACCCGGAGATCTTCCAGGGCGGCAACTCGACCGCCGCGCGACGCAACGGCGGCCGGGTCTCGGACTGGTACTTCTCCAACGGCAAGGACTACGACGGCTTCTCCGAGCAGGTCACCGAGGTCAACCAGCACGCGGTCGACGCGGGCCGCGCCGGGCACGTCCGGTTCGCGCTCAACGGCTTCATGATCGCCCGCGACACCGAGAAGGAGGCCCGCGAGACGCTGCGCGAGATCGTCGACAAGGCCGACCGGCCCGCCGTCGAGGGTTTCCGCGGGGCGGTGCAGCAGGCGGGCAACTCCACCGGCGATAAGCGCGGCATGTGGGCGGACTCCTCCTTCGAGGACCTCGTCCAGTACAACGACGGCTTCCGCACACAGCTCATCGGCACGCCGGAGCAGATCGCCGACCGGGCCATCGAGTACAAGCGGCGCGGCGCGAACCTGCTGCTGCTGGGCTTTCTCCACTTCCAGGAGGAGGTCGAGTACTTCGGCGCCCACGTGCTCCCGATCATCCGGGAGAAGGAGGCCGAGCTGGCCGAGCGCGAGCCCGCCCTCTCCGGCGCCCGCTGACGCAGGCGAGACACTCCGCCACCCCGTCGCCCGACATACGCTGCAGGGACCGACCGCCCAGTGGAGAAGATCACATGCCCGACGCCGTCATCGTCGACGCGGTCCGCACGCCCATCGGCAAGCGGAAGGGGTCACTCGCCGACGTCCATCCGGCGGACCTGTCGGCCGCGGTGCTGCAGGCGCTCGCGCAGCGCACGGGCATCGACCCCGAGCTCGTCGCCGACGTGCTGTGGGGGTGCGTCAACCAGGTGGGCGACCAGGCCGCGCAGATCGGCCGTTACGCCGTGCTCGCGGAGGGTTGGCCGGAGTCGGTGCCCGCGGTCACCGTGAACCGGGCGTGCGGGTCGAGCCAGTCGAGCATCGACTTCGCGGCGGGCATGGTCGTGGGCGGGCAGTACGACCTCGTGGTGGCGGGCGGCGTCGAGTCGATGACGCGGGTGCCCCTGGGTGCGGGTCGGGACCTCGGCAAGCCCTACGGGCCGCTCGTGCGGGAGCGCTACGCCGCCGACCTCACCAGCGGCGAGTTCCCCGGCGAGGACTTCAACCAGGGCATCGGCGCCGAACGCATCGCGGCGAAGTGGGGTCTGTCGCGCCGCCGGCTCGACGAGTACTCCGCGCGGTCGCACGAGCTGGCGGGCGCTGCGATCGACCGGGGCGCGTTCGACGACCAGCTGGTTCCCGTGGCGGGCCTCACCGCGGACGAGGGCCTGCGCCGGGGCACCACCGCCGACACCC
>JAKDLE010000489.1 GCA_030453005.1 Pseudonocardia sp.
TTCCGGGCCAGATCCTATTGGATCGTGGTCCGAGAACAACGGGGCACTCCACAGGCCGCGGCGGGCGGCGGCCGGGCGCGGGTCGGCGCCGGCGCGGGCGGCGCGCACGAGCTCGTCGAGTTGGGCGGCGGTGCCGTGCAGCGCCACGTTGAGCAGGACCTCCTCGGTGCCCGCGGTGGCGATGCGGGTCAGCGCGCGGGCCTTGGAGTAGGAGATCCGGCCGGTGGCGAACGCGGCGGTGGTGGCCGGTAGCCGGGCCAGCGCGTGCGCGACCCGCAGGTGGTCGCGGGCGGTGCGGGAGTCCATCCCGACCCGCCAGCCCAGCCAGTGCGCACACGAGCGCAGCCCGGGCCCGGCCCAGCCGTCGCGGGTGTCGAACTCGGCGAGCAGTTGGAGGAACCGGCAGGTGCCCGCGGCGAGGTGCCCGGCCATCCCGACCAGCTCGGTCTCCACCTCACGAACGCTCAACTCCTCGAACATGGGTTCGACCCTAGCGGCAGGCACCGACATTCCCAGCGGAACCGCCGGCCGGGTCCGGCGGCTGGGTCCGGCGACCGTGGTCACGCTGCCGGCTGGAGCGGGTCGACGAAGGCCGGTCGTGTCGATGGTGGACAGGCGAGCCCAGCTGCGGTGGTTCGGGGTCGACCGGCGGAGGGCGTCGCGTACCGGTTGGGCCACCTCTTTGCGGGCGCGCTCGCTCGAGTCGGCCGCGGTGCGCGAACGCCTGCCGAGCCTGAAGGCTGCACTGGGAACACAACGTTGTCCCTTTTGCGGGCCGCGAGCAACCAGAGACGATGGCCGGACTGCCTGTCGGCGACGATTGGCGTCGCGAGCTCGCCTGCCCGCGTCGAGCGTCCTACCCATGATCCTGTGCGAGCCGTCTGCCGCGCGGCGGACGCCCAGGTGACCGGTGGCAAGCCGCTCCAGCTGTCCGCAGGCGACGACCGAGCAGCTCTATACCAACACCAACGACGTCACCGCGTCGAGGAGCCGAAACCGGGCATGCTCGCCCTCGGCGGGCGGTGCGGGGCGCCGAGGACCTCAGTCAGCTCGGCCCGAGGCGCGCGATCTCGCCATTCCCGCCGGGTTCGAGCGGCTGGCCTCGCTTTACCCTGCCCACTTGACAAGCCGGCCTCCATATCAGGAGCGCACTGAAGAACTCGGACCTACTGCGCGACGCCCAGGCGGACCCATCTCTGCCGGCGGCGTTGGGCGGAGTTCTTCAGCACCCTCCTAAAGCTCGCGGGAGGCGCGCAGCCTGCCCAGTGCCTCTTCGAGGATGGCGGCGCCGTCGGCGTCACTGCGCCGCTCCTTGACGTACGCGAGGTGCGTCTTGTACGGCTCGGTGCGGGGTGCGGCGGGCGGGTTCTGCCCGTCGCGACCGGCGGGGAGCCCGCAGCGCGGGCAGTCCCACGACTCCGGGATGTCAGCCTCGGACGCGAACGACGGCGTCGTGACGTGCCCGTTCGCGCAGAAGTACGGGATGTGCTCGCGCGAGGCGGTCTCGCCGCGCTCGGACTCACCCATCGGGCCTGCACCCACCCGGGTGCCGCGGATCGCGTTGCCGCCTGCCATCGCCATCTCAGACCTCCACCTTCACGAGCAGGCCGGTACCGACGATGGCGACGACCCAGATCGCGGCGGCGAGCAGGGTGAGCCGGTCGAGGTTCTTCTCCACGACGCTGGAGCCCGACAGGCTCGACTGCACGCCGCCCCCGAACAGGCTCGACAGGCCGCCACCGCGACCGCGGTGCAGCAGGATCAGCAGGACCAGCAGGACGCTGGACACGATCAACACGATCTGTAGGGCGAGCCTCATCCGATCCTCATCCACGCGGTACGTACGGGTGCCGAGCGTGTCCGAGGGTACTCCGGACGCCCGGTGCGGACGGGAGGGGGAGTCACGGGAGGGGGCCGCCCGCGGCGATCGCGCACAGCTGGGCGAACTCGTCGGCGTCGAGGCTCGCCCCGCCGACGAGAGCCCCGTCGACGTCGGCGCCCGCCACGATCTCCCCGACGTTCTTCGCCTTCACCGACCCGCCGTAGAGCACCCGCACACCTGCGGCGACCGCCTCGCCGTAGACGCCTGCGACGGCGCCGCGCAGGGCGGCGCAGACCTCCTGCGCGTCGGCCGCACTCGCCACGCGGCCCGTGCCGATCGCCCACACCGGCTCGTAGGCGATCACGAGGTTCTGCGCGTGCTGACTCTCGACCCCTCCCAACGCCGTCGTGAGCTGGCGCGTGGTGTGGGCGACGTGCTCCCCCGCCTCGCGCACCTCCAGGCCCTCGCCGACGCAGAGGATCGGCACGAGGCCGTGCCGGATCGCGGCGTGCACCTTCGTGTTGACCAGCGCGTCGTCCTCTCCGTGGTTCTCGCGGCGCTCCGAGTGTCCGACGACGACGTATCGGCAGCCCAGTTTGGTGAGCATCGCGCCGGACACGTCGCCGGTGTGGGCGCCGGAGTCGTGCGGGGACAGGTCCTGCGCGCCGTGCACCATCCTCAGCTGGTCGCCGTCGATGAGCGTCTGCACCGAGCGGATGTCGGTGAACGGCGGGAGCACCGCCACCTCGACCTTGTCGTAGTACTTCTCCGGCAGCGCGAACGCCACCTTCTGCACCAGGGCGAGGGCCTCGAGGTGGTTGCGGTTCATCTTCCAGTTGCCCGCGATGAGGGGTGTGCGCGCCATCTCTACTGCTCCAGTACGGCGATGCCGGGGAGGGTCGCGCCCTCCAGGTACTCCAGCGACGCGCCGCCGCCGGTGGAGATGTGGGAGAACCCGTCCTCGGGCAGGCCCAGGGCCCGCACCGCGGCCGCGGAGTCGCCGCCGCCGACCACGGAGAAGGCAGCCGTGCCGGAGGCATTCCTCGTGGTGGCGTCGACGATCGCCTGCGCCACCCCGCGGGTGCCCGCCGCGAACGGCGCCAGCTCGAAGACGCCCATCGGGCCGTTCCAGAACACGGTGGCCGCCCCGCCGAGCACCTCGGCGAAGGCGGCGACGGAGTCGGGGCCGATGTCGAGGCCCTTCCAGCCGTCGGGGATCGCGTCGGCCGCGACGGTCTGCGTGTCCGCCTCGGCGGAGAAGTCGTCGGCCACCACGATGTCGGTGGGCAGCACGATCTTCCCGGACTCCAGCAGCGCGCGGCAGGTGCCGATCCGGTCGGCCTCCAGCAGCGAGTCACCGACCCCGAACCCCTGGGCCGCGAGGAACGTGAAGCACATCCCCCCGCCCACGAGCAGCGCGTCGACGGTCGGCAGAAGCGCCTCGATGACGGCGAGCTTGTCGGAGACCTTCGACCCGCCCAGCACGACGACGTAGGGCCGCCCCGCCGACTCGGTGAGCATGCGCAGCACCTCGACCTCGGCGAGCACCAGGCCGCCCGCGTAGGCGGGCAGGTCCTGGGCCACGTCGTACACCGACGCCTGCTTGCGGTGCACCACGCCGAACCCGTCGGAGACGAACGCGCCCCCAGAGGAGTCGTCACTGCCGCCGGCGAGCGCGACCAGCTCGTCGGCCAGCGCCGCGGGGGGGGGGGGGGGGCGGGCCGGGGCGGCGGGGGGGCGCCCGCGGGGTGCGCGGCA
>JAKDLE010000490.1 GCA_030453005.1 Pseudonocardia sp.
GAGCGGGGCGACGGCGACGCCGCCGGCCAGGCCCAGCGCCAGGACCGCGGTCGCCGCCGCGGCGACGATCGCGGCCCCGGCACGCCCGGAGGCGGTCCGCCCGGGTGCGGTCACGGCGTCCGGTAGGCGTCGTTGGTGAACTGCAGGGCCATGAACCCGTTGTCCTGGCAGCTGACCCACAGTTGGTCGGGCCCGATGAACCGGGGCGGTGAGGTGCAGTAGTCGGCGGTCAGGTTCGCCCGAACCCCGGCGTTGAGGAGCCCGAGCGGGCCGGCGTCGCGGACGTCGGAGACGCCGGAGGACTGGGTGACGATGATGCCGTTGGCGTGCTCGGACCCGGGGAGCTCGGCGTTGCGGCCGGTCTGGGCGGGCGGGTTGAAGTAGGCGATCTCGCGGGGTGCGTCGCGGTCGCTGATGTCGAACACCCGGACGCCGGACTGCATGAAGCCCCAGGCCAGCGCGGTGGGGTCGGCGGGTCGGTCGACTGAGCAGTAGTGGGCCTCGTAGCCGAACAGGCCGTTGCCGGCGACGTCGGCGGCTGCGGTCTGGGTGTTCTCGGGCTGCTGGATCTCCAACTGCAGCTGTCGCGCGACCTTCGGGTTGGTCTCGTCGCTGATGTCGATGAGGCGGATGGCCTCGCCGGCGAACTCATCGACGGCGACGAGGTGGGGCACGCCGTCGTAGGTGATGGGGATGGTGTGCTGGCCTACGGCGAGCGGGCCGCCCCAGGCGACGTGGCCGACCTCGCGGAGCAGCGGGAGGGGTTTGCGGGCCTGGAAGTCGCTGACGTCGAGGATCGTCATCCCGGCGGGGAAGGCACGGGAGAGGTAGAGCCGGTTGCCGTCCTCACTGAGCTCGAAGCCGTGGTTGGGTAGCCCGACCGTGCCCACCCCGATGATTCGTGGAGAGGTGGGGTCGCTGACGTCGATGGCGGTGAGGCCGCCGCCGGCGAACGACGCCGACCAATAGGTCATCCCGTCGGGGGAGAAGGCGCCCTCGTGGTTGACCGTGGAGGCGGGCAGGGTCAGGTCGGTACCGGCGAAGGAGTTGAGCAGCCGCGGCCGGGCGCAGTCCTCGCTGATGTCGTAGACATCGAACGAGAGCGCGCCAACCACCGGGCCGACCGCGACGCCGGCGAGCAGCCCGCGGGCCTCGTTGACTTTGAGGGTCTCCCAGGTGCCCTGCAGCATCGCCGGACTGGTCAGGTTGTCGGTGAGCACCGGGTTCTGCGGGTCGCTGACGTCGATCACCTGCACGCCCTGGGACTCCTTGGTCGGGATGCCGGAGAAGGAGGTGGCGTTGTAGGCGCAGTGGTCATACGACGGGTTGACCCAGGTGGTGCCCTCGCCCTGATAGGAGCCCAGCAGCTCCAGGTTGCAGGAGTAGCCGTCCTGGCTGCGGCCGCTCTCCCGGTCGGCGAGGGGGACCTGGCCCTGCAGGCCGGTCTCGGGGGAGGACCCCGGTCCGCAGTCGGCGGGCGGCACCGACGACGACTCTGCGGTCGCGGCGGGCGGGGCGCCGGGTGCGGCGTTGGCCATCACCAGCCCGCTCGAAGCCACGGCCAGGGCGGCCACCACTGCGGCGATCACACGGCTCTTCTTCACAGACGCAACCCATCGTCGTTCGATCGCACCGTCCGTTGTCAACGGTGCTTTTGGTAAGACCAACGATGGTGTGGCCAGCGGGGTACGTCTCCACGTGTTGCTCGCGCAATCGGGTGATGCCAAGTCCAGTCGCGCGCACCGGACTCCGCTCGGTATGCGATGCGGTAGTCCGTCGCGGACGCCTGGCTCACATGCTCGGGGCGAAGCCGAACTTCGACGGGGGTAGGGCAGATGCATCTGCGGGTCCGTGGGATCTACCTGGTAAGGCTCACGGCAATGTCCCTGCACCACTTTGATCGAGCAGGTCGTGGCGCCGATCTCCGGCTGACGATCAGTCGTTGCAGGGAGCGTGCTGTCCGCGCTCGCTTGCCCAACCCTCGAGTACGGCCAGCTCAGGCAGGTCGGCCGCAAGGACCTGACTCTCGTCGATGGTTCCGTGGAGGGTGCTGGACGGTTCGTCGCCGAGCCAGATCTCGCCGGTGGCGCCGTCCAGCGTGACCAGGTCGCCGGGAGCGATCGTGTACTGCCCATCCGCGGTCCGGGCACCGCCCGCTTGAATGATCAGAGAGTCGACCCCGACCACCGCAGGCAGGCCCCAGCCGCGCGCCACGACGGCGGCGTGGCTGACGAGCCCGCCCGTGCCGGTGACGATGCCCACCGACACGGCCATGCCGGGCACATCCTCGGGGCTGGTCTCCGGGCGGATGAGCACGATCTCGTCGTCCTCGTCGCAGTCGGCGGCCTCCTCCGAGCTGAAGACCGCCTTGCCCGTCACCCGGCCGGGAGAGGCGCCGAGCCCACAGGCGATCGCCTCTCCGCGCTGGTGGGTAGCGGCTGCGGCGAGCACCGCCAGCCGCGCCGTGGAGCGGGTCTCCGCGTCGACCCGCTCCACGGCCTGTTCGCGGGTGAGCGGCGTGCCAGGTTCCTCCGCCATCTGCACCGCAGCTCGTACTGCGGCGACGGCGCTGCGCTTGCCCACGCGGGTCTGCAGGACCCAGAGCCTGCCCTGCTCGATGGTGAACTCGACATCGCAGATGTCGGCGTAGTGGTGCTCGAGCCGGGTGAGCACGGCGTCGAGCTGCTCCCAGATCTCTGGCAGCTCGGCGCCGAGGGTGTCGATGGTCTGCGTGAGGGCCGTGCCGGACACGACGTCCTCGCCCTGTGCCCGCGGCAGGTAGTCACCGTAGCGGCGGGCCTCGCCGGTCGCGGGATCGCGGGTGAACACCACTCCCGTCCCGGAATCGCCACCGCGGTTGCCGAACACCATGGCTTGGACGTTGACGGCGGTGGCGAGCGCACCCGAGAGCTTCTCGCGCCGGGCGAAGGCCCGTGCCCGGTCGCTGCCGCACGACCGGAAGACGGCCTCGACGGCCGCGCGCAGCTGGGCCCACGGATCCTGGGGGATCTCGACGACCTCACGGATCCGGGTGATCTCCGCCCGGAGCGCCTCGATGTCGTCCGCGGGCGCCTCCTCGCCGAGGCGTTCGGCCGGTGTGCCGACGACCGTAGTCGCGTACATCCGGACGAACCGCCGGTAGCAGTCCCAGGCGAACCGGTCGTCACCCGACGCCCTGGCCAGACCCTCGACGGTCTCGTCGTTGCGCCCGAGGTTGAGCACCGTGTCCAGCATGCCCGGCATGGACCGGGGGGCACCACTGCGCACGGCGAGCAGGAGCGGGTCCCCGGGGTTACCGAACTGCCGCCCGAGGGCGCTGCCGAGCTGGGCGGTGTGCTCGACGACGAGCTCGTCGAGGTCGTCCGGCCACCCGTCGGCGAGGTACCGGCGACAGCTCTCGACGGTGATTGTGAAGCCGGGGGGCACCGGCAACCCCAGGGCGGTGGTCATCTCGGCCAGCCCCGCCCCCTTCCCTCCGAGCAGGTCGGCGAGGGTCCGGGCCGGGCCACCGTGATCGTGGTCGAACGGAAAGACGGCGCGCCGTGAGCCGTCGGATGCGGCGGGCGCGCC
>JAKDLE010000491.1 GCA_030453005.1 Pseudonocardia sp.
CGCTCACCGAGCCCCGGGCCCGCCACGAAGAACGCGTCGAGCACGTCGGCGAGCGGGGTGGCGCCGCGCGCGGTGGGCGAGGCGGACTCCCGGCGGCTGCGCAGGTCGTCGAGCAGGGTCTCGCGGTCGCGCCCGCGCAGCGCCAGAATCTCGAACGGATCGGCGTCGAACCGCTCCGCGAGCACGTAGAACACCGCGGCGAGGTGCTTGCAGGGCACGGCGAAGTCGGGGCAGCTGCAGTCCATCACCAGGTCGCGTGCGGACGCCGGGAACAGGCTGAGCCCGACGCCCGCGAACACGTCCTCGATGCCGCGCGGCATCTCCCCGGCCAGCAGCGCCGCCGCGTAGGAGGCGTCGGCGGCCAACGCCTGGGTGACCTGCCCCCACTCCGCCTTGCCGAACGCCGGGATCCCGACCCGCGCCCGGTACGGCTTCGGCCTGCTGCCCTGCACCTGCGCCACGGCGCCGCCCGCGTCGACGTCGAGCGAGATGATCTGCCCGGCGCGGGCGTAGCTCCTCCCGCGCGACAGCCGCCCACCCACGCCGAGCGACTCCAGCACCGTGATGAACCGACCCGACCACCACGTGCGCGCGACCGCGCCCCGGGCGCTGGAGATCTGGATGCCCCCCTCGACGCGCCGAGGCCGGGTGGGCTCGTGGTCGCGCCACCACTGCGGGTCGGTCCCCGTTGGGTCAGGCATCGTCGGTCGCCTCGTCCTCCAGGGCCTCGGCGCCGAGGGTGAACACCTCGCGCAGCGACTCGGTGGACAGCTCGGTGAGCCAGCCCTCCCCGTCGCCGACCACCATCTCCGAGAGCGCCTTCTTCTTCGTGATCATCTCGTCGACGCGTTCCTCGACGGTGCCCGGGCAGACGAACTTGCGCACCTGCACGTTGCGCTTCTGTCCGATCCGGAAGGCCCGGTCGGTGGCCTGGTTCTCCACGGCCGGGTTCCACCAGCGGTCCAGGTGCACGACGTGGTTGGCCGCGGTGAGCGTGAGGCCGGTGCCGCCCGCCTTGAGGGAGAGCAGCAGGATCGGCGGGCCGTCGCCGGACCCGTTCTGGAAACGGGCCACCATCTCGTCGCGGCGTTTCTTCGGGGTGCCGCCGTGCAGGTAGGCCACGTCGGTGTCGAAGCGGGCCGAGAGGTGCGGCACCAGCAGGTGCCCGAACTCGGTGAACTGCGTGAAGCACAGGACGCGGTCGCCCTCGTCGAGGATCTCGCCGAGGATCTCCTCCAGCCGGATCACCTTGCCCGACCGGCGCCCCATCGCGGTGCCGTCGTGCAGGAGCTGGGCGGGGTGGTTGCACACCTGCTTGAGCTTGGTCATCGCCGCGAGGACGTTGCCGCGGCGCTCGATCCCCCGGGAGTCCTCGATCTTGTCCATCATGTCGTCGACGACCGTGCGGTAGAGCGACGCCTGCTCCCGCGTGAGCCGGTAGTGCTGCGTGATCTCGATCTTCTCGGGCAGGTCGTCGATGATCGTGGGGTCGGTCTTGACCCGACGGAGCAGGTACGGGCGGGTGACGCGGCGCAGCAGCTCGGCCGCCTCGGTGTTGCCGTGGCGCTCCACGGGGATGGCGTAGCGGGCGCGGAAGCGGTCGGCGGTGCCGAGCAGGCCGGGGTTGAGCACGTCCATCACCGACCACAGCTCCGAGAGGCGGTTCTCCACCGGGGTGCCGGTGAGCGCCACCCGGTGCCCGGCGACGAACCGGCGGACGGCCTGCGCGGGGGTGGCCCGGCTGTTCTTGACCGCCTGCGCCTCGTCGAGCACCAACCGGTGCCAGGCGACGGACTCCAGCGCCTCGACGTCGCGGGTGGCGGTGGCGTAGGTGGTGACGACGAGGTCGGATGCGGCGATACGTTCGGACAGCGCCGTGGCGCGCAGGCGCCCGGGGCCGTGGTGGGCGTACACCCGCAGGCCCGGCGCGAACCGGGCCGCCTCGCGCTGCCAGGTGCCGACGAGCGACATCGGGCACAGCAGGAGGGTGGGACCCGTGCTCTGGTCCCGGCGCTCGTGTGCCTCCAGGGCCAGCAGCTGCACCGTCTTGCCCAGGCCCATGTCGTCGGCCAGGCAGGCGCCGAGGCCGAGGCGGGCGAGGAACGCGAGCCACGCCACGCCCCGCTGCTGGTAGGGCCGCAGCTCCGCGGTGAACCCGGGGATCGGCGGGAGCGGCGTCAGCGTGGCGTCGACCTCGCCCGCGAGCAGGTCGCCGATCCAGCCGTCGGTGTGCACGGCCACGGGCAGCGGGGTGTCGTCCTGGTCGTCGGGATGCCGCTGCGCGATCGCCAGCACCTCCGCGGCCGTCGGCGCCGCCCCACCCCGGCGCCGCCTCGCCGTCGACAGGAACTCCAGCCCGGCGCGCAGCCGCTCGGCGTCGACGCTGACCCACCGGCCGCGCAGCCGCACCAGCGGCGCCTTGGCCGCCGCCAGCTCGGCGATCTCCTCCTCCGACAGCTCCTCGTCGCCCACCGCCAGCGCCCACCGGAAGTCGGCCAGCTCCTCGCGGCCCAGGCCGCCGCGGGTGAGGACGCGATCGGTGGGGGTGCTGCGCGCCGACAGCGTGAGCCCGACGGCGCGGGTGCCGTCCCACCCCGCCGGGAGCTGCACCCCGAACCCGGCGCCGACGAGCAGCGCCGCCTCGGAGGTGAGGAAGGTGTGCGCCCCGTGCAGGTCGAGCTCGTGTCGGGCGGGCCGGGCCTGCCGCAACGCCACCGCCAGGGAGGGCACCACCTGCGCGGCGCGGCCCAGCTCCGCGAGCAGCAGCTCCTGCGGCTCCGCGATCAGGCGAGCCGCGCCACCGTCCCAGACCTGCTCGGCCGGGACCTGCAGGCTCGGGTCGGCCGCGGCCTGCAGCAGGAACTCCAGCACCCACCGGGTGCCGTCGCCGGTCTGGTCGTCCAGGTCATCCGTGGGATCGGACGGGTCGTGCAGCGTGCGCTCCTCCACCAGTCGGAAGCTCGCGCGTCCGTCGCCGGTGGGAGCGGTGCCGAACGCGTCCCAGGCCGCCAGCTCGTCGGCGAGCCCCGCCAGCTCGCGGGCGGTGGCGTCGACGCGGGCGTCGGGGGTGAGCAGCGCGGCGAGCCAGGTCTCGGTGACGGGGGAGGCGCCCCGGCGCGGAGGGGCGATCGCGATCGGCTCGGGGGCGCGCGCGAGGCGGTCGCGGACGGACGCGTCGACGAGTACCGCCAGCGCGTCGGCGACCAGCGCCCGCGGGTCGGGACCGGTGAACTCGGTGCGCGAACCGGTGTGCTCCGCGCGCGCGACCGGGGGCGTGGCGTCGGCGAGGGCGTCGACGGCCACCGCGTCGAGCCCCTGCACGACCGGCCGCCAGCGGGCCTCACCTGCGACGAGGGTGGGCAGCACGCGGCCGCGGGAGACGAGGTCGGCGGCCGTGGCGGCCACCGCGCGCAGGTGGGCGACCGAGGTGCCGTAACGCACCTCGTCGACGGGGTCGTCCAGCTCGGCGGCGTCGACGAGGAGCGCGGGCACCGACCAGGGCCGCAGCACCGGGCCGCCGCGCGGCGAGGTGTCGCGGGTGCGCACCAGCTCCGGTGAGGCGAGCGG
>JAKDLE010000492.1 GCA_030453005.1 Pseudonocardia sp.
GGCGAGAGCTCGCGCACCGGCATGACGTGGTCGGCGGCGATGTAGGCGTCGGGGAAGCCGAGCACGGCCAGCGCCCGTACCGGGGGCGACTCGACGAGCCGCACCGTCGCCCCGAGCGTCGTCGCGCAGGTGCCCTCCGTGCCGACGAGTGCCTTGGCGAGGTCGAAGCCGTTCTCCGGCAGCAGCTGGTCGAGGTTGTAGCCCGACACCCGCCGCGTTCCCGGACCTGACGCGGCGCGGACGTCGTCGCCGAGCCGATCCCCCAGTGCGCGCAGCTGCGCCGGGATCCCGGAGGTGGCGTTGGAGCCCCGGGCCAGTTCCAGGCGCTGCCCGCGGTAGGTGAGCACGTCGAGCGCGTGCACGTTGTCGACGGTCTTGCCCCACGCCACCGAGTGCGAGCCGCACGCGTTGTTGCCGATCATCCCGCCGAGCGTGCAGCGGTTGTGGGTGGACGGGTCGGGCCCGAACGTGAGCCCGTGCGGACGGGCCGCGTCCCGCAGCTTGTCGAGCACCACGCCGGGCTGCACACGGGCGGTGCGCGCCTCGGGGTCGATCTCCTCGATCGCGTCCAGGTGCGTGGCGAAGTCCAGCACGACCGCCGTGTTGACGGCCTGGCCCGCGATCGAGGTGGCCGCGCCGCGCGGCAGGACGGGCACGTCATGGGTGCTGCACACCGAGATCGCGGCCTCGACGTCGTCGGTGTCCACCGGCGTGACCACGCCGATCGGCACCCGCCGGTAGTTCGACGCGTCGGCCGAGTACATGGCGCGGGCGCCCGCGTCGAACCGGACGCGGCCGCGCACGGCCCTGCTCAGGTCGGCGTACAGGTCGCGGCGGTCGGTCGGGGTGCGGTCGGTCGGGGTGTCGTGGTCGGGAGGGCTCACCGCGTCATTCTGAGCTGGCGGGCGGCGTCGTACCCGTCGGGGGCTTCGGAGCGGGCGCGGACCCGCCGTGTCCGTGGCCGTGGCCGTGTCCGGCGGCACCGCCGACGATCGGGTCCCCGGCCCGCAGCGGCGCGTCGTGGTAGCGGCCCTCGTGGGCGATGATCGGGCGCTGGTCGCCCGCCAGCTCGGGGTGCTTGGCCTCCAGCTTCTGGCGGCGGTCCCACTGCCGTCGCATCCCGGTGACGTACTCGCGGCTGCCGTTGTAGGTGCCGCGCCACGTCTGCGGCATCTGCTCCTTGGCCAGACCCGCGTCCGCCTGCCCGCCCAGGCTGAACCCCGCCGGGATCTTGCGCGTGGCGCCGCCACACCCGGGGCAACCGGGTGCGGCGGCGTCGAACGAGGCGAGGTGCTCGAACCGCAGCCCGCACGTGCACTTGAACACGTAGATCGGCACGGTCCTACCAGTTCTCGACGGACCGGGTGAGGATCCCGGCGATGTCGTCCTCGGTCGGCGTCTTCGGGCAGGTGGCGAGCAGGCGTTGCTGCTTCATGGTGCCCGGGACGAGGTCGGGGACGTCGGCCTCGGTGTAGCCGACGCCGCCGATCCCGTTGGGGATGCCGACGTCGCGCATCAGCGACACCAGCACCGACGGGAGCTGTTCGCGCGCATCGACCTTGTCCGCGTCCGGGTCCATCAGCGCCGCCGCCCGCAGGTGGCGCTCCGGCGCGCTCTCGAAGGAGAAGCGGAACGCCTCGGGCGCCGTCAGCGACACCGACTGGCCGTGCGGCACCATCGGCTCGTCCTGCGGGTAGCCCGCCGGGCGGTAGTCCTTGACCATGCCCGCGATGGGGTAGGCGTTGGCGTGCGGGATGTGCACCCCGGAGTTGCCGAAGCCCATGCCCGCGAACGTGGCCGCCATCATCATGTTGGAGCGGTCCTCCAGCGACCCCTCGCGCACCGATCCGCGGAACGACTGCGCGATGAGCGCCATCGCCTTCTCGCACCACAGGTCCGACACCGGGTTGGAGCCGCAGTAGGTGACGCGCTCCTCGGGCTTCTTGCGGTCGAAGGTCGAGTAGTAGCGCGCCGTGTAGCTCTCCACCGCGTGGCAGACGATGTCCATGCCGGACGCCGCGCTCACCTCGGGCCCGAGCGTCATCGTCAGCAGCGGGTCGATGACGGCCAGCGCCGGGCGCAGCCGCCAGTGGCTGATCCCGGTCTTGACCTTCATCGACAGGATGTCCAGCACGCACATGGCGGTGGACTCCGAGCCGGTGCCCGCCGTGGTCGGCACGGCGATGAGCGGTTTGAGGCCCCCGACGGGCGCCTTGCCCCCGCCGATCGGCTTGTTGATGTAGTCCATCAGCTCGCCGGGGTGGCTGGTGAGCAGGTTGATCGCCTTGGCCGTGTCGATCGCCGACCCGCCCCCGACCGCGACGAACCCGTCCCACTCGCCCTGCACGCGGGCGTACTCGACGGCCTTGTTCATCGAGTCGTCGGTGGGCTCGACGTGCACGCCGTCGAAGATCTCCGATTCGATGTCGTAGCGGCGCAGGGTGTCGGCGATGCGCTGCGGGATGCCCAGCGCACTCACGCCCGAGTCGGTGACGATCAGGACGCGTCGGACGCCGTAGCCCGACATCTCGAACCCGATCTCGTCCGAGGCGCCCGCCCCGAACTTCAGGGGCGGCGCGCCCCAGGTGAAGATCGTCTCCTCGGTCAGCTCGACGTCGGCCGGAGCACTCATGTGTAGGAACCCTCCGGTGCCACCCGTAGCTGGTGGATCTGCTCGGCGTCGTGCCCGAACACCATCGTGGCGCCGGTCTTCTCCTGGATGCCGCGCAGCTTCTCCACCGAGGAGTAGAAGTCCTCCAGGTTGTTGACGATCGCGGCGGGCGTGGTGGGCGGGCCGTAGCTCTCACCCATGTAGACCGCGTCCGACGTGAAGATCATCGTGCCGCTGTCGGGCAGCTCGACCTGCATCGACATCGTGCCGACGGTGTGCCCGGGGGTCTCGATGAGCCGTACGCCGGGCAGGAAGTCGGTGTCGCCGGAGACGGTCTGGAACTCCAGCCCCTCGTAGTCGCTCTTGAGGTGCGCGCCGGTGAACGGGCCGTCGAAACCGAACGCGAACTCCTTCTCCCGCTCGTGGCAGACGAGCTTGGCGTTCGTACCTCTGAACATCTGCGCGTTGCCCGCGTGGTCGAAGTGCAGATGCGAGAGGATCACGTAGTCGATGTCGTCGAGGCCGATGCCCATCGTGTTCAGCCGCGAGTCGAGGTACTCGTCTTCCGCGACCTTGTCGTAGGGGAAGAAGTCCTGCAGGCCGGTAGGGCCCCAGCGCTCCTCCCAGTCACGCGGGCAGCTGGTGTCCCACAGGATGCGGCCCTCGTCGGTCTCCACCAGCACGCAGTGCGTGGGCACGTCCACCCACGGCGCCGGGCCGTCCTTGTGGTTGCGGTCGGTGATGGAGCGACCAGGCTTGAGCAGCAGCCAGGTCAGGTCGGCGGACATCGCGCCGCAGGGGATGATGCTGACCTTGTTCGCAGTCGCCATGGGAGATCCTCTCGCTCGGACGCGCCTGACCAGACCGTGGCATGTGACATACCACTCGTCAATCCGTGCGCACGAGACGATCGGTCCAGCCCAGGTCGACGTCCCCCCCGCCGGGCGGGTTGCC
>JAKDLE010000025.1 GCA_030453005.1 Pseudonocardia sp.
CGAACTCGCGCGGATCGACGTGCCCACCGCCCTGATCTGGGGGCGGCACGACCTCGCCACCCCGCTGCAGGTCGCCGAAGCGGCCGCCGCCCGCTACCAGTGGCCACTGCACGTGATCGAGGACGCAGGCGACGACCCACCCCTGGACCAGCCCGCCGCGTTCCTGGACGCGGCGCGCGCCGCTCTCGGTACCCCGACCGCATCGGTGGCCGTGTCATGACCACGATCGACATCGTCGGACGAGAGGGCGGACGGATCGACCTGGGTTCGCAGCGACTCGACGACCTGGCCGCGCGAATCGAGGGTCGGGTGCTGCGCACCGGAGACGAGGGCTGGGACGCCGCGGTGCTGGTCTGGAACGCCATGGCGGCCCGGGCCCCGGCGGTGGTCGTGCAGCCGGAGTCTGCGCGCGATGTCGCTGCGGCCCTCGGGGTCGCCCGCGACCACGGTCTGCTGCTCAGCGTGAAGGGCGGCGGGCACAACATCGCAGGCACCGCCGTCGCCGAAGGCGGGATGACGCTGGACATGGCCCGCATGCGCGAGGTCAGCGTCGATCCGGACGCCCGGCTCGCGCACGTCGGACCCGGGTGCCTGCTGCAGGACGTCGACCGGGCCACCCAACGCCATGGCCTGGCGACCGTGCTCGGGTTCGTCTCCGCGGTCGGCGTCGCCGGGCTGACCCTCGGCGGCGGGTTCGGGTACCTGATGCGCCGTTTCGGCTGGGCCGTCGACAACCTGCAGGAGGTCGAGATCGTCACCGCCGACGGGGAGATCCGCACCGCCGACCGCGACGAGAACGCCGAGCTGTTCTGGGCGCTGCGCGGCGGCGGCGGCAACTTCGGCGTCGTCACCCGCTTCACCTTCCGCCTCCACGAGGTCGGCCCCATGATCACCGGTGGCCTCATCCTGTGGGGCGCCGACCGGGCCGACGAGGTCCTCGCCACCTACCGCGAACTCACCGAGACCGCGCCCCGCGAGCTGACTGCCGCCGTCGTCATGCGGATCGCGCCGCCCGCCCCGTTCGTTCCGGCGCCCTGGCACGGCAAGCACGTCATCGGCATGCTCGTCTGTCACAGCGGGTCGAACGCCGACGCCGACCTCGCCCCGGTCCGCGCGGTCGCGAACCCGATCGTCGACCTGATCGGCGAGAAGCCCTACGTCGAGCAGCAGTCGATGATGGACGGCACCGAACCCAAGGGCGAGCACTACTACTGGAAGACCGAACACCTGCCCGGACTGTCCCGCGGGTTCCTCGCCGCGTTCCGGGCCGGCGCCCTGAAGGTACCGACGGTGTGCTCGGAGTCGGTCATCTTCCACATCGGCGGCGCCGCGAACGACCACGCGGCCGACGACGGCGCGGTCGGCAACCGCGACGCCCACTACCTCACCGGCTTCGCGGGTGCCTGGCCGCCCGGCGACGCCCCGGACGCCCACCTGACGTGGGTCCGGGACGCCTGGCAGACCATCCGCCCGTTCTCCACCGGTGGCAACTACGTCAACTTCCAGCTGACCGACGACGAGCCCGCCCGCACCGCCGCCGCCTACGGCCCCAACTTCGAGCGGCTGCGCCGCGCCAAGGCCACGTACGACCCGCACAACCTGTTCCGAGTCAACCGCAACATCCCCCCGGCCACCGCCTGATGGCCCGACAGCGACCGGAGAACCACGGTGCGCGGCACGAGTGTTCGTGTCCTGATCGTCGGTGCAGGCATGGGCCTCACCGACGAGGTGCCGACCGGGCGGTCGAGATCCGACGGCAGCGGACCGCCGATCACCGAGGCCGCGTCCTGTTCGAGGTCGACGTCGGGGAGCTGTGGAACCGCGTCGGGCCATCCCTCGCACTCGCCCGGGCGGACCTACACCTGGTGCTGCTCGCCGGCCTCGGCGACGTGCCCGTGCACTGGGGGCACACTCCCCAGGAGGTCGTCCCGGACGGGCGCGGTGTCCGGGTGCAGCTCGCGGGCGGCTCCACCGAACGATCGAGGAGGTCGTTCTCCGCTCGTGGTCCCGCCCGGGCGTGCTGCTCATCGGCGACGCCGCCCACGTCACCTCACCCAACATGGCCCAAGGCGCCGCGATGGCGCTCGAAGACGCCATCGTCCTGGCCGAGTCCCTCACCGCGGCCGCGAGCATCCCGGCCGCGCTGACCGCTTACGAACACCGTCGCCGTCCGCGAATCGACTGGGTCCTCACACGGGAAACAGATCCTCCGCTCCAACCACCGGCGTCTCCACGCGCAGCCCTGAGACACGGGGCATGGCCGAGACCGAGCACGTAGCAGCGGCCGACGACAACCAGATCGTTGCCGCCAGGCTCGGCGACCGAGCGCGTCGCGCAATAGGCTGCGCGGGTGGATCGCGAGGAGAACCGAACCCAGACGATCAACCAGATGATCGACGCCTACCCGCCGGACCCGGCCGTGGTCGACCGGATCCTCGGTGGGGCACACCACGACCCGCACTCGGTGCTCGGGGCGCACCCGCATCCGAAGGGCACGGTGGTGCGCGTGCTGCGCCCCCACGCCGACGAGGTGCACGTGGTGCGCGAGGGTGGGGAGGGGCATCCGATGGTCAAGGTGCACGACGCGGGGCTGTTCTCCGTGGTCGTGCCCGGGCCCGCGGCCGACTACCGGCTCGCCGTGCGCTACGGCGAGCGCGTCGACGTCGTCGACGACCCCTACCGCTGGCTGCCCACGTTGGGCGAGATGGACCTGCACCTGATCGGCGAGGGCCGACACGAACGCCTGTGGGACGTCCTCGGCGCCCAGGTGCGCAGCTACGACACCCCCGCGGGCCCCGTCACGGGCACGAGCTTCGCCGTGTGGGCGCCCACCGCGCAGGGCGTGCGCGTCACCGGCGACTTCGACGGCTGGGCAGGCTGGGCCCACCCCATGCGTGTCCTGGGCAGCTCCGGGGTGTGGGAGCTGTTCGTGCCCGGCATCGAGGCGGGCAGCCGATACAAGTTCCGCGTGCTGGGCGCCGACGGTCGCTGGCGCGACAAGGCCGACCCGATGGCGTTTCGCGCCGAGACCGCACCCGCGACGGCCTCGATCGTCGACGTCGCCACGCACGAGTGGGCCGACGCCGACTGGATGACCGCCCGCGCCGCGGCACGCGCCCACGCCGAACCGATGAGCGTCTACGAGATACACCTCGGGTCGTGGCGCCAGGGGTTGACCTACCGCGAGATCGCCGAGCAGCTCGTGGAGCACCTCGACGAGACCGGCTTCACCCACGTGGAGCTGCTGCCGGTCGCCGAGCACCCGTTCGGCGGGTCCTGGGGGTACCAGGTCTCCTCCTACTACGCGCCCACCGGGCGGTACGGCACCCCCGACGACTTCCGGTGGTTCGTCGACCACCTGCACCAGCACGGCTACGGCGTCATCATCGACTGGGTGCCCGCGCACTTCCCGCGCGACGAGTGGGCGCTCGCGCGCTTCGACGGCGGCCCGCTCTACGAGCACGCCGACCCGCGCCGCGGCGAGCAGCCCGACTGGGGCACGCTCGTGTTCGACTTCGGCCGCACGGAGGTACGCAACTTCCTCGTCGCCAACGCGCTGTACTGGCTGGAGTCCTTCCACATCGACGGGCTGCGCGTCGACGCCGTGGCCTCGATGCTCTACCTCGACTACTCCCGCAAGGACGGGCAGTGGCTGCCCAACATCCACGGCGGCCGCGAGAACCTCGACGCCGTGGCGTTCCTGCAGGAGATGAACGCGACGGTCTACCGCGAGCACCCCGGCGTCATCACGATCGCCGAGGAGTCCACCGCCTGGCCGGGCGTCACCCGCCCCACGCACCTGGGCGGCTTGGGCTTCGGGTTCAAGTGGAACATGGGCTGGATGCACGACACGCTCGACTACACCGCCCGTGACCCGGTGTACCGCGGCTACCACCACAACCAGATGACGTTCTCGCTGATGTACGCGTTCAGCGAGAACTACGTGCTGCCCATCAGCCACGACGAGGTGGTGCACGGCAAGGGGTCACTGTGGGAGCGGATGCCCGGCGACCGGTGGAACAAGGCTGCGAACATCCGCGCGCTGCTCGCGTTCATGTGGGCGCACCCGGGCAAACAGCTGCTGTTCCAGGGGCTCGAGTTCGGCCAGGAGCGGGAGTGGTCGGAGTCGCGCTCGCTCGACTGGCACCTGCTCGAGGACCCGCTGCACGGCGGGATCAAGACGATGGTGGGCGACCTCAACCGCGCCTACCGCGCCCACCCGGCGCTGTGGACGATGGACGTCTCCCCCGAGGGCTTCTCCTGGATCGACGCCAACGACACCGCGGGCAACGTGTTCAGCTTCCTGCGCCACGGCGTCGACGCGGACGGGAAGCCCACCGTGTTCGCCTGCATCGCCAACTTCTCCGGCGGCGCCCAAGAGGGCTACCGCGTCGGGCTGCCCTTCGCCGGCCGGTGGCGCGAGGTGCTCAACACCGACGCCGAGATCTACGGCGGCTCCGGGGTGGGCAACCTCGGGGCGGTCGAGGCCGACGAGAAGGTGTGGCACGGACGACCAGCCTCGGTGGTGCTGCGGCTGCCCCCGTCGGGCGTGCTGTGGCTGGCGCCGCAGCCGTTCGAGGGCGCGGTACGCCGGTCCCGGGCGGTGGCGGCCGAGCCGGCCGACGCCGGGCCGCCCGCCGGAGTCGGGTCGCCTGCCGGGGAGCCGGTCGCCGTCGCGGCACCGGCGGACCCGCCCGATCCGGTGCTCACCCCCGCCGAGGAGACCCCGACGGGCAGGCACGGCCAGGCTCAGCGCACGGACGTCCCCGGCGAGGGTGCCGCGAGCGGCGGGACGTCGGAGAAGCGAGTGGCCCGCAACGGGGTGGCCGAGGACAGGACGGCCCAGTAGGCCAGCAGGATCCCGGCGTAGAGCGATCGCCCGAGGAGCGGCCCCACGCCGCCCTCGGGCGAGAACAGCGCGTTCCACGACACCGGCACGAGCGCGACCGCCAGCAGCGCCACCGCGGCCGCTCGCCGGTGCACGGCGAGGAGCACCAGCACCCCGGGCACCAGCAGCAGCAGGTAGTTGTGCCAGGCGATCGGGGAGAGCAGCAGCCCGGCCGCGACCACCGCCCACGGCGCGGTCCCCGCGGGGTCGACCCGGTCGCGGTGGCGCCCGATCCAGACCAGCGTGCCCACGAGCGCCACCAGCCCGAGCATGAGACCGACGACGGGTGACCCCGTGAACCGCATGGCGAGCCCGGGCAGCGAGGCGTTGTCGGCGGAGTCGGGTACGCCCTCGGTGAGCGCGATCCTCAGCCAGTCGACCGTGCTCGACGGGCCGGCGACGAGCACCCCGACCAGCGTCGCGAGCGCGGCCGCCGCGATCCCCGCCCGCAGCGGCGCCCAACGCCGCTGCACGGCCGGGAGCAGCAGCAACGGCGCGAGTGACGGCTTGAGCGCCACGGTGACCCCGTGGAGCACCGCGGCGAGCACCGGGTGCCCGCGCCGCTCCGCGATCCAGCCACCCACCAGTCCGACGAGCAGCAGCGGGTAGATCTGCCCCAGCAGCAGCGTGCCGTGCAGCGGCGACGAGGCCAACACCGCGAGCAGCGTCCCCACCGTGACCGTGGCGGGCAGGCGCAGCTCCCGGGCGACCGCGAGCACCGACCCCACCACCAGCAGCACCGAGACCCCGAGGAAGACGCGGTAGGCGGTGAGCGCGTCCAGTGCCGCGAACGGGGCGAGGAGCACCGTGAGCAGCGGCGGGTTGAGGTTCGTGAGCTTCGCGGGGGTCTCGTAGATGTCGGTGCCGCGCGTGAGGGCCACCGCCGAGTGGTGGAACGTGTCGAAGTCGACGTGCAGGTCGCGCATGTCGGCCAGCGGCAGCAGCGTCACCAGCGCGTCGGGGTAGCGGATGTGCAGCACCACGGTCACGACGACCGCGGCGCACGCCGCGGCCGCGGCGGCCACCCGACCCGTGCGGATCACCGGTTGCCGTGCCCGGCCGGCAGGCCGCGTGCTCAGAACAGGACGCGCGCGAGCGCTCGGCGGGCCGCGGTGACCCGCGCGTCGTCGGCGGGGAACAGCTCGAACAGTCCGACGAGGTGCTCCCGCACGCGGTCACGGTCGTCGCCGAACGTGCGGCCGGCGGTGGCCACGAGACGCGCGAACGCCGCCTCGACCCCGTCGGTGGCGATCTCCGCGTCGGCGGCGGCGAGCTGCGCGTCGACGTCGTCGGGCGCGGCGTCCGCCGTGGCGACGGCCTGCGGGTCGACGTTCTCGGCCCTCGCCAGGAAGCGCACCTGCGCCAGCGCCGCCAGCGCCTGCTCGTTGGCGGGCTCGACGTTGATGATGTCGACGTACGCGGCCTCGGCGGCCGGGTAGTCGCCCTGTTCGAGGGCGTCCTCGGCCGCGGTGAACCGTGGGTCCTCGGGCTCCTCCACCGGCTCCTCGGGGACGCCGCCGCCTGCGGCCGCCTCCGCCTCGGCGATGGCCGGCATCCGCTCGCGCAGCGCGTCGAGCAGCGAGGAGAGCCAGTCGCGGATCTGCGCCTCGGGCTGGGCTCCGTTGAACGCGTCGACGGGCTGCCCGCCGACCACGGCGACCACCATCGGGATCGACTTCGCGCCGAACGCCTCCGCGATGCGCGGGTTGGCGTCGACGTCGACCTTGGCCAGGATCCAGGCCCCGTTGCCTGCCTCGGCGAGACGCTCGAGCACCGGCGAGAGCTGCTTGCAGGGGCCGCACCACTCGGCCCACAGGTCCACCACCACCGGCACCTGGAGTGAGCGCTCCAGTACGTCGGCCTGGAAGGAGGCCTCGGAGACGTCGACGACGAAACGGCCGCCTCCCGACGCACCGCCGGGCGGCGAGGGTGGCGCGGGCCGGTTCGCCGCGTCGGACCGGGCCTTCAGCGCGCCGAGATCGACGGCGCCGGCCATCTTGGACGACAGGGCCGCGGACTGCGCAGCCGCTTGACGAGGATCAGGTCGTGACACGCCGACCATCCTGGCACGCGGGGCACGGCGGCGTTGCCCCGACCGGGCTCGGCGCGGCGGCCTCAGCCCGCGGCGGGCAGCAGCCGGAGCCTCACCGGGTCGTCCGGCGGGAACTTCTCACCGGCGGCGATACCGGCCACGAGCGGCGCCACCAGCTCGACCAGGCGCTCGACGCGCTCCTCTCCCACCGTCGCCCACGGCGCGTCGGCGAGGGTGTCGGTGTGCGCTGCGCTCCGACCCCGAGTTCGACGGGTTCCTCGCCGCGGGCGACGTGGCGGCGGTCGGGATCGGGTCGATGGCCGTGGGCGACCCGGCCGTGGTGCGCGCCGGCCTGCCGTCGGTGACGGTGCCGTTCCTGGCCGACCAGCCGTTCCTGGCCGACCAGCCGTTCCTGGCCGACCAGCCGTTCTGGGCCGCCCTGCTGTACCGGTGCGGGCTGGCCGCCGCGCCCCGGTGTTCGCCCTGATCAACCACGTCGCACTCCTCCTTCTCGGCGCCGCCCACCTCGACCGGCGCCACCCGTTCCGGGGATCTCTCGATCACCCTGTGCAACTCTTCGGGCGATTCGCACCCCGGATCCACCGGTTCGATCACCGGTCCGGCGGAGCACCACCGCACGAGGGGACTCGTTGATGATGTGTGAGTGACGCTGTTGTCGCTCTCCGTACATATTCGTTGGCCGCCCCGCGCGGCCTCCCTCATCCGGAGGACCTGCACATGAGCACGGACAAGACCGTCGCCGACCGCCTGCTCGACGAGGCTCGCGCGAAGACCGCCCGTGAGGAGAGCCCGGCCCTGGGCAAGATCGCGCTGATCGTGGGCGTGGTCGCCGCACTCGTCAGCCCGATCTCGATCCTGGGCTGGATCGGCGGGACGGCCGCACTCGGTCTCGGGGCCGTCGCCGTACGGCGCCCGATGTGCGAGAAGCAGGCCAAGATCGCGATGGTGCTCGGCGTGGCCGCCATCCTGGTCGGCGTCTTCTTCTACACACTCAACGTCGCGAGCTGAGCGACCCGAGGCGTACCGCCATCGACTCCCCGCGCGTCCCCGCGCCGGGAGTCGTCGGCATCTCGGGGCCGCCCGTCGCGGCGCCCCGCGTCAGCCCTCACCTCCCGGCCTCGCGCGATCGTTCGGCCACGGCGGCGATGACGGACGCCAACTCGGCCGGCCGGGTGAGCATCGGAAAATGCCCCCCGTCGAACTCCACCACCTCGGCCCCCGGGATCTCCGCGGCGGCCGACCGTGACCACGTGGTGTCGACGACCCGATCACCGGCGCAGACCACACAGACCGTGGGCACGGACGGCCAGGCCGTCAGCGGCGTGACCTCCTTGGCGATCGCCCAGTCCTGCCGACGCAACCCCGCGACGGCCTGTGTCACCTCCGCGACCGAGCTCTCCTGAGCGACCCCGGCGTAGAGTCCCGCCTCCGCCTCCGCAGCAGGCCACGACGTGGTGCCGTCGTCGTGGCGCTGCTGACCCCGTCCGAACCCGGCGGCCATGACCCCCGGTTCGGAGCGCACACGGTCCTGCCAGGAGGCCCCGGGACGTGGCACGAGCGCGGCGACGAGGACCAACCCGGCCACGCGGCCGGGGCCGATCCGCTGCGCCACCACAGGCGTCGTCAGCCCGCCCAGCGAATGCCCCACGAGCACAACCCGGTCGGCCGGGCCCACCGCGTCGAGCACGGCGTCGGTGTAATCCTGATACCCTGCGCCCGGCCGGTCCGCCGGGAGGTCCACCGCTCGGGCGTCGTGCCCCCGGGCCGTGAGCTCCGCCACAACCGACGCCCAGGAGGAGCCGTCGTGCCACGCGCCGTGCACCAGGACGATGCGCTCGGAACCGTCGCCGGTCACGCTGCCGCCGGTCACTCCGCCACCGGTCACTGGGACGGCGCCCGCAGCGCCTGGTCCACCCGCTGAACCTTGGCCTGCAGCTGACCGACGTGCCCGGGCCGGATGTCGGCCTTGAGCACGAGGCTGACGCGGGGGGCGCGGGCCTGCACGGCTTCCACCGCCGCCTTGACCACGGCCATCCCCTCGTCCCAGGTCTCGGACTCGATCGTGGTGAACATGGAGGTGGTCTCGTTCGGCAGGCCCGACTCGCGGACCACGCGGACGGCGGCGGCGACGGCGTCGCTGACGCTGTCGGACCCGGACCCGGACCCGGCCGGGGCGATACTGAAGGCGAAGAGCATGACAGCCAGCCTGCCTCACCGGGTGGGTCGGGCGCGAGGATCACCCGGGCCCTCGTCGCGGGCTCCGGCCGCGCGGGCGGAGGGCCCGTTCGGGCCGCACTGCTAGCGTCGCCGGTCATGGCCTCCCGCGACCCGCTGCCCTTCGACCCGATCATGCGGGCCGCGGCCCTGTGGGATGAGCGCATCGGTCCGGCTCGCACGATGGCGGCCGTGACCAGCGTCATGCGCGTGCAGCAGATCCTGCTCTCGGCCGTGGACGGCGCCCTGCGCCCCCACGGGCTCACCTTCGCCCGGTACGAGGCGCTGGTCCTGCTCACCTTCTCCCGCACGGGCCGGTTGCCCATGCGCGTGGTGGGCGAACGACTCCAACTGCACCCGACGAGCGTGACCAACATCGTGGACCGTCTGGCGGCCGACGGCCTGGCCCGGCGCGTGCCGCACCCGACCGACCGGCGCGCCACACTGGTGGCGATCACCGACGCGGGCGCCGCCCTGCGGGAACGGGCGACGGAGGCGGTGACCGCCATCGACTTCGGACTCGCCGGGCTGACCGCCGAGCAGGAGATCCAGCTCACGACGCTGCTCGGGCAGGTGCGCCACGCGGCGGGCGACTTCGCCTGACCCGCGGGCTCGTCGCTGGGCCTCCCTGCCCGCGGTGGCCGGTTCGCGGCGTGGTGGGCCGCACCCTCCTCACCGCCGTCCCTCCTCCCGGCCGGGGCCGCCGTCCTTCTCCTGCTTCGTCCGTCCCGGCCAGGTGCGCATCGTGGCCCGTCCGCGGGACGGGAGCGCCGTCCGCCTGCCCCGCCTTCGCCGAGCGACGCACAAGCCCGTGAGGACCCCGCCCGCCGATCCCGCCATCACACACACCGAGCACGTCGTGAGATCCATGCCCTCCCCCTCGCTTTCCCGGTGTTGACGGCCCATTGCGTCAACGCCGTTGACATTACGAGCGGACACCGACAATCTGGCGTCATGACCGACGCGCGTAGTGCGCAGGCTCTGGCCTTCAGGACGGGTGGTGAAGCGGGCGTAGCGGTGCCGCTGCTACCCGACCCCGCTTCAGGTCGAGCAGCTCGCGAAGACGTTCGGCTGCGTCCGCTACGTCTACAACCGAGCTCTCGCCGAGCGGTCCCGGGCGTGGACGCAGGAGCAACGGCGAGTCACCCACGCGGAGACCGACCGGTGGCTCACCGGATGGAAGCGGGATCCGGACACGGCGTGGCTGGCCGAGCCGTCGAAGGGGCCGATGCAGGCCACGCTGCGGAACCTGCAGACCGCCTACTCCAGCTTCTGGGGCAAGCGGGCGAAGTACCCGACGTTCAAGCGGAAGGGCAGGACCACCGACGCCGCGACCTACCTCCGGAACTGCTTCACGTTCCGGGACGGTCAACTCACCCTCGCCAAGCAGGACGCACCGTTGCGGGTCATCTGGTCGCGCCCGCTGCCCGAGGGTGCGGTGCCGTCGCAGGTGACGGTGTCGCGAATCTCTCGGGGCCAGTACCACGTGTCGATCCTGGTCGTGACCGCCGTGCACGACCTGGCGGAGACGGGCACCTCGGTCGGGGTGGACGCCGGGATCACGTCGCTGCTCACCCTGTCCACGGGCGAGAAGGTCACCAATCCGCGCCACGAGAAGCGGGATCGCACGCGGCTTCGACGAGCGCAGCAGACCGTCAACCGCAAGCAGAAGGGATCGGCGAACCGGGCGAAAGCCAAGCTCCGGGTCGCACGTATCCACGGCAAGATCGCGGACCGGCGACGGGACGTGCTGTACAAGCTCACCACTCGCCTGGTCCTCGAACACGACACGGTCGTGATCGAGGACCTGACGGTGCGGAACATGGTCCGCAACCACGGCTTGGCCCGCGCCATCCACGACGCGTCATGGTCGGAGCTGCGGCGCCAGTTGGAGTACAAGGCCGACTGGTACGGCCGTCAGGTGATCGCGATCGACCGCTGGTACCTGAGCTCGAAGACGTGCTCGGTGTGCGGGGCGATCGTGGAGAAGTTGCCGCTCAACGTCTGGGAGTGGACGTGCCCGTGCGGCGCACGCCACGACCGGGACGTCAACGCGGCCCGCAACATTCACGCCGCGGGGCTCGCGGTGTCCGCCTCCGGAGGCTGAGTGAGACCACGCCGCACCGAGTGCGGGGAGGCGTCAGCCGGTGAACGAGGAATCCCCCGCCTTCAGGCGGGTAAGCGTCAACGAGAGGACACCGCGCAGCGCCCTCCGCTCGGCGCGCATCGAACGGGGGTGGTCCCAGGCGAGGGCGGCCGCTGAGCTGCGGGCGCTCGCACTGCGACGCGGCGGGCCGGACGCCTCGGCCGCGAGCCTCAAGACCCAACTCTCCCGCTGGGAGAACGGCCACGCCGTGCCGGAGCCCGAGTACCGCGCGCTGCTCGCCGAGCTCTACGGCCGCGCCCCCGACGAGCTCGGTCTCCTGCCCGCCCGGGAGCAGGAGGGGCCCAGCGGCCCCGAGCGGCTGCGCGCGTCCCTCGCCGCCGCCGCTGCGGCGGACGTCGGGGTCGTGGAGTTGTGGTCCGAGCAGCTGGCCGTGGTGCGCAGGCTCGACGACGAGCTCGGTGCGGCGGGAGCGGGCGGATCGGTGCAGGCGCTCGTCGACCAGCTCGAGCACACGCTGTGCCACGCGCTCACGGCGCGCCGGAGAGCCCCCGTCGCGGAGGTGCTCGCCGAGGCCGCGGTGCTGGCCGGGCACCAGGCCCTCGACCGGGGCGACCCGGAGAGGGCGTGGCGGCACCACGTCACGGCAGGTGCCGCAGCCAGGCAGGCACCGTCACCCACGGCTGCCGCGCGGGCGCTCGCCGGTCAGGCCGCCGTACTGCACGACATCGGCTCGAACGGGGCTGCGGTGGAACTGCTCGAGCAGGGCGACCTCGGCGGGTCGAGCAGCGCACTGGTACGGCTCGCTGCGGCGCGCGGGGTGGCGCACGCCGCGGCAGGCGATGCCCCGGCGGCCGGACGGGCGCTCGACGACGCCGAGCATGTGCTGTCGTCGACGCGGTTCGACCTGGTCCGACGCCACGACGAACCGGGCATCGAGCTCGCCGACCTGCACCGGTGGCGCGGCCACGCGCTCGTCACGCTACGCGACCCGGCGGCGGTCACCCCGCTGGAGGACGCTCTCGCGGCCGGGCCGCGCTCAGTGCGGCACCGCGCGGCCCTGCACGCCGACCTCGCGCTGGCGCTCACCGACCTCGGCCGGGGGGACGAGGCATTCGAGCACGCCCGCACCGCGCGGCAGCTCGCCACCCGCATCGGCTCGCTGCGTATCACCGCCCGACTGTCCCGGTCGCAGCTGTGACACGCGCCGGTGGCGACGGGCGCCCGCTGACGTGCAGCCGGTCCGGCCACCGGGGGCCGATGAAGCCGAGACCGCGTGCTCCGGTCGGGGCCGCTCGGCGTCGTCGATGTCGTCCCGCACAAGGGATCGCTCGCCGGACGGGTCGTACGAACGAGTCCCCGCCTGCGGGTTCAGCGACTGCCTCGT
>JAKDLE010000493.1 GCA_030453005.1 Pseudonocardia sp.
CACCCGCCGACGACGGCGACCCGCCGGAGCAGACGCGCCCGGTTCGCCACGCGCTGAACGGCCTGGCTCCGACGACGTGGGGCCGGGCCGTTCGCCGTCGCCGGTCGACGTGGACACGTCGACGACGTGGGCGTGCCCGATGTGCGGCAGTTCTCCGGCCGACCCGTCGCGCGGCGGCCCGTGCCGGTGCCCCTATATGTGGGGCTCCCGGTGGTCCGGGCGCTGACTGCGTGGCGACGTGCGGGTGTGAGCCGTTTTCACGGGCGGTTCGTGCGTGCCGTGACCCACCGCCCCACACGCCCGAGCCACCGTGCGCCGCGTGCAGGTGCTCGTCGCCTACGCACCGGCCACATGTCCGTCCTGACGAAGCGTCCGACGAGAGGCAGCGGTCTGCCGCCGCACCCCGACCAGGCCCGGGATGGATGGCGCCCGGCGTCAACCTGCTGTTCCGTCAGGCCCCCGGCAGAGCAGAGCGGGCGGGCACCGGCCCCTGCTGCCCGGTACCCGCCCGCATGCGGGGCGTGGTGCGCCCTCCCTACGTGTCGGCGCCCGCCGTGGTCCCGGGCGCGGCGCGGTCGTCGGACGACACGACCGGGGCGAGGGCGTAGCGCTTGGGCCGGTCCTTCGTCCGCACCGCGTAACCCGCGGTGACGAGCCGCTCGAGCGCGTTGGCGACGGCGCCGGTGCTGCGGCTGAGGTCATGGCCGAGCTTCGTCGGGCCGAACTCCTCCTCGGGGTGGTCGCGCAGGTAGTCCTCGACCATCCCGTGCAGGGCACCGGGTGCGAGCCGGGGGCCTCGCACGGCCGCCGTCACCTCCGGGGCCGCGCCGCCGCCGGGTGCAGTGCCCTCCGTCGGGTCGTCCACGGTGTCCGGTGCGCCGCTGAGCGGTGCCTCCGCTGCGCCCTCCGCGGCGGAGTCGGAGTCGGCCCCCGCATCGGAGTCGGCCCCTGCGGGTGCGTCACCTGCGGGCGTCGGCACCGCGTCCTCGTCCGTGAGGGCGGCGGTCCCCGCGGGTTCCGGCGGTGCGGTCGACGCGTCGTCCGGCGTGCTGATCCCGTCGCGGTCAGCGCCCGGGCCCGGTCCGGTCGCGTCGACGGTGGCCGTGCCGTCACCCGGAGTGGGGCCGGTGGGTGGGTCATCGGGGTCGGGCGCGGCGTCGGCCGTGCCGTCGGGCGTGGCGGCGTCGACGGACCCGGGAACGGCGAAGCGGGAGGCGGATCGCCCGCCGTCGGTCGGGACGCGGGCGGCGGTGCCGTCGGCGACCCAGCGGGCGAGGATCTTCCCGGCGGTGGAGCGCCCGATCCCGGCGTCGCCGGACAGTTCGTCGGCGGTGCCGCCGGGCCGCGCGTGCAGGGCGGCCCACAGGCGGTCGCCCGCGGTGGTGGTCCGCTCGGTCGCAGGACGGCGGTCGTCGTCGGGCTGGTCGCCGGTGGTCGGGACGTCGAGGGTGGTGCTGGTGGTGGACATGACGGGCTCCGTGTCGTTGATGGTGCGAAGCGGTGGTCATGCCCCGGCCGGAGCGTGTGGCCCCCGGTGCGCTGCCGGTGGTGCGGGCCACGCACCTATGGACGCTTCCTTCGGCGGGGATGTCAAGCGGAGCGTGCGCACCTCGTGGAGCAGCGAAAATCGCTCTGGAGCGCCACTCCGAGGCCCTCAGCGGTGGACGGCCGTCACCACCGCAGCAGTGCGTGCCCGAACTGGACGGCCGGAACTGTCGGTGGTTGCGGGCACCATGTCCGCCATGGCCAAGTACCAGCTCGGCAGCCACACCTATCCGTCCAAGTCGGTCGCGCTGGCCGAGTTCCGCAGCATCCTCAACGGCACCGCCCTCGACGAGCCGCTGTCGGCGTCGGCGGCCGGCATGATCCAACTGCTGCTTCGCGACGGCTACCACCCGGAAGCCGCCGAGAAGATCGGTCCGGGCATCGAGGGTGTCGTGGTGCGGATCAACGCCTACGGCACACGCGGATTCTGGCTCCGCCGCCTCGACGGCACCGAGGTCGACTTCTCCTACCTCGTCGCGCTCAACGGCGCGCCCAGCGTGGAGCAAGGGGTGCGGATCGCTCTTCGCGAGGAGATCAACGACCAGATCGTGACGTTCTTCGACACGCAGACCGCCGACCTCGCTCGCGGCCGCGTCGTCTGCGAGCTGTGTGTGACCGTTGTCGGCAGCAACGGGATACAGGTCGACCATGCCGCACCGACCTTCATCGAACTCGCCTCACGGTTCGCCGACTCGCTCGGCGGGTGGGACGTGATCGGCGTCGAGTGCGTCGGCCCGACCGGGCGGCGGCTGGCCGACCGCAACCACGCCAGGGTCTGGTGGGAGTTCCACCGGCAGACCGCGCGGCTACGGCTGGTGCACAAGCGGTGCAACCTCAGCAGGGCACGATCGGCTCACTCATGACGGGTCGGTCCACTCGCCGAGGATCTTGCATCTGCGGGCTGCGTGAGCCTCGATCGCGGTCGGAAGGCTGTTGGCAGGCCCGTGGACCAAGTCCCGCGACCAGCCAGGTTTGGGAGTGGCATCTCGCTGAGGGTCTCCCGCTCAGGGCACTGCGGCGGGTCGGCTGGCGCCCGCGTAGTCGTCGCCGTTCCAGCGGTAGGGCTCGACCTGGACGGGTTCGCCGAAGCGGGGTGCGTTGATCATCTGTCCGCCGCCGAGGTAGAGCGCGACGTGGTGGATGCGGGCGGTGGCGGTGGTGCCGGGTGTGCCGTAGAAGAGGAGGTCGCCCGGGAGCAGGGGGGCGCCCTCGGGGACGGGTGGGCCGGCGAGGTACTGGGTCTGCGCGGTGCGGGGGAGGGTGATCCCGGCGGCGGCGTAGGCGGCGGTGGTGAGGCCGGAGCAGTCGAACCCGGCGTCGCCATTGTCGGGGCCGTCACCGCCCCAGAGGTAGGGCAGGCCGCGCTGGCCGCAGGCGTAGTTGATCGCCGTGAGGGTGCTCGGGCCGGTGGCCGTGATGGCGTTGCAGTCCCCGGTCCCGGTGGGAGAGCCTGCTGTTGTTGGGGCTGCGGCGTAGGTGCGGGCCTGGTCGAGGACCTTGCGGACGTACCAGCCGGCGCGGTTGTAGGCGAAGAGTGCGGTGTTGAGGTCGCCGGTGCTCGCGCCGTTGTCGCAGAGGTAATGCGCGGCGGCGTGCACGGCGTCGTGCGGGTCGTAGCGCGAGGGCGGTCGGGCGCCGCCGGGTGGGAGCGGGTGGCGACCGATCACCTCGGCGAAGGTGGGCGCGAGGAACTGCATGGGCCCGCCGGCGCCGGAGGCGTTCTCGCCGTCGCGGACGCCGGGCAGCGGGGATCGGCCGTGGTCGGTCTCGACCTTGCCGACCGCGGCGAGGACCGACCAGTCGAGCCCGGGGCAGGTCGTGGCGGCCTGGCGGTACAGCGCGAGGTAGTCGGCGGGGATGTCGGCAATCGCGTCCGGGCTGGGGCTGCTCGCGCCGAACACCGAGGTGACGACGCCCTGCACGGCGGCGAGGACGACGATCGGGAGCAGGACGACGACCGCGAGGAGGGCGGCCCCGATCCGGGTGGCGTTCACGGTGCCGGGTTGGTCC
>JAKDLE010000494.1 GCA_030453005.1 Pseudonocardia sp.
CGTCAACAACATCAACCCGACCGCCGAGACCGGGACGGACTCCACGAACCGGGAGCTGCGCCGGTTCGCCGCGATCGGCGGGTTCCGCCGATGACCGAGTCCGGATGCTGCGACCTGTGCGGGCACAGGTTGCGAGGCCGCTGGATGCGGCTGGACGCGCACGAGGCCGCACCCGGCCTCGCTGCCCGCCACCTCGGCGCGGGAGTGGTCGTCGTCGGGCACTGGGCCGCGTGCATCGCCTGCGCCCGCCTGGTCGGCAACCGGGCGTGGCGCAGCCTGGTCGAGCGGGTCACCCGCAACGCGCCGCTCCCCGCCGGGCCCGACGAGGAGTGGCGGGTGGCCGTCGACATCGTCGAGCTGTGCACCGAGGTGCTGCCCACCAACCTCGTCGGCCCGCGCGCCGGACGCCGCGCGGGCCCGGGATGGTCCAAGCCGCGCCGGTGACCCCGCTACCGTCCGTCCCGTGAGCGTGCCGTTCGCCGAGTACAACGCCGAGACCGAGCGGCTCATCGCGTTCGTGCTCGCCCGGCTCGACGAGGACGACGTCCTGGCCGGTGCGATGCGCACCCCGCGGCTGATCAGGTTCGTCACGCTCGTCGGACCGTTGCGGGAGAACGTCGCCGACTACCGCGACGCGGTGCAGCGGTACACGGAGACGACCGGCGTCGAGCGACGATTCTGGCAGCGGGCGGCCCGGTTCCACGCCTTCGGGCTGCGACTCGGCGCCGGACAGTACAGCGACCGGGCCGGGTTCGATCCCGCGTGGCGTCGGGCCCCGCGTCCGCCCAGCTAAACGGCGCAGCGACCCTCTCAGGACGCCGTGAACGGGCCGTAGACGGCCTCCGCCCCCGACCCGCAGCTCACTTAGCCTGCTGATCGGGGGCGGTGCCGGGTGCTCAGTGATCACTGAGCATGTGATCGACTCGCTTAGCTCGCCGAGCTGTCCGCGTCGCCGTTCGGGTCGGTCGCCGGCACGTGCAGCTGCACCCGCGTGACGCCCTGGCCGTTGGCCTGCTCGCGGCCCTTCGCGCCGACCCACACGTTGCGCGGCTCGATCCCGGCCTCGCGCAGCATCGCGCCGACCGAGCGGGCGTTGAGCGTCCCGTAGGTCTCGCCGCGCAGCTTCCCCAGCGCCGCGGCCAGGTCGACGAGGTGCACCCCGTCCGCGTCCCCGACGACCTGGCGGCAGTCGTCGAGGAACGAGATCTCGGCGAGCACCTCCGGCATGTCCTCACCGGCGGCGTACCCGGCGAGCCGGTTCTGTGCCGAGCGCACCGCCCGGGCTCGCAGGGCGATCTTCTCGGCGGCCACCCCGTCCAGGCCGTGCACGCTGCGCACGATCTGCGCTTCGCTGCCCTCTCCGCGCAGGTAGCCGAGCCCCTTGTCCTCATACGCGAACACCGTGGCGTTGAGGCCAGCCTTGTAGGCGCCAGTGCCGAGGATGGCGTCGTTCGCGGGCTGCCCCATCACCTTCATGCAGAACCGAATGGCGGCGTTCGCAGAGATCGGAGTCGGAATGGAGGCCGCGTCCGGTTTCTGCGTCCCGAAGTAGCAGTGCACCCCGACCGCCGGACCCCTTTTCACCAAATCAGTACAGATTCGGATGAACTCCTCCCGCAGTCCGTCCTTGGCCTTGTCCGGGTGCTCAAACCAGATCTGACACTCGTCGACCAACAGCAGGATCGGCTCCAGGCCGAGGTCACGGCGGGACGCGATGAGGTCGTTCGTCTTGTTCTCCGGACACAGCTCCCGATCGGTCTCGGCCAGCCTGCGAATGGCGCGGACACGGCGGCGCATCTCGCCGTGCAGGTCGCGGAGCTGCACGAGTTGGGCGTCGATGTCCTCGGGTTCGTCGCCGACCCCGTAGCCGTGCGCGACCAGCGACAGCGGCCCGAAATCACCGGTCCCCTTCAGGTCGAATGCATAGATGCGGGTGCGCGGGTCGAGCGCGAACACCAACCCGAGCTGCCGCATGACGAACGTCTTGCCCATTCGGGGGAGGCCACCGATAACGCCGGAGGTGTAGGCCAGCCGGACCGGTACCCACTTCCCGCGTTGATCGGTGACCAGTGGCACCGCGTCGAACACGTTCACGGTGCCCTTCTCCATCAGCGCCCACGGCCGCTGCTTCGCCGTGGCGACGTTCTCGTCGGCCACGTACAACTCGAGGTGCCCTTCGTGGCGACGCCCTCGGGTCGGCCACACCGTGCCGAGCTCCCTCCTGAGCGCCGCGGACAGGGCCTCGCGGCGGGAGATCACGCTCGTCGCGGTCACCCCGGCCGGCAGCTCCAATCCGACCGAGTAGCCACCGGTGGTGCGGGCGACGTCGAACAGCAGGCCGATCGCGGCCGGGTCCTTCATCGCGGGCAACCCGAGGTTGCACAGCGCCTCGCGGACCATCGGCGCGGAGATCGGGGCGGGCGCTCCCGCGACGAGCTTCTCCGCGGCCAACACCCGCTTGCCCTCCGGGCGCCCGTGCCAGCCGAGCACCAGCACCGCCACCACACCGCCCACCCACGTCGCCCAGGCGGGCGGAAGCGCCAGGACCGGGAGGACGGGCGGGAGCAGCCACCACCCGGCGACGGGCGCGGCGAGCGCGGCCAGCACCGAGTAGATCCCCGAGGAGGACCGGGCGATCAGCACCCCGACGAACACCCCCACCACCGCGCCCAGGGCGGCGGGCGACACCGCGCCCACCACGTACAGGGCGGGCGGGAGCAGCAACGTCCCGACCACGATCAGCCGGTTGTGCACCCGGTCCTTCCGCACCCGCTCCACGGTCACGAACTCCCGGGACTCCCCGGCCCCGGCGTGTCCACGTTGCAGGCCGCGGGACTCCTCGTCGGTCAACGCCCGGACCAGGGCGCCCAGCACCCGCCACAGACCGCGGGGCGACCACCCGATCAGCCTCGCCAGGTAGACCGGGAGCCACACCAGGTGCCGTAGCGCCCGGTGGGAGTTGCGGCGGGTGAACCGGCGGGCGGTGTCGACGAGCAGTCGCCGGTCACGCAGCCATTCCACGAGGATCGGCTCCCGCTCGTCACCCGCAGCGGGCGGGGTCGCCCGGGGTGCGACCGGAGTGGGTGATCCGCCGCCCGGCGGGGTCTCGGCCGCCTGCGACGGGCGGTCGTCGTCCCCGGCCGCGGGTGCGCCCTTGCTCATGTCGATGGTCGTCATCGCTTCCTCCTGCTGCGCTTGCGCTTCGGCTTGGGGACTGGGGTCAAGATCAGAACGAGGCGGCCCTTCCGGTCGCGCTCGAAGATCCCGCCGACGAGCTGCCTGGTCGGTTTGGCGAGCGCGGCGAGGATCAGGGCGGCCAGGACGAGCGCGACGACGAGGACCTCGGTGTCGTTCACGCCGCATCCCGGGGTGGTGGGGGTGGCTTGTGTCCGCCGGGGCAGCAGCGCACGCACACCCCACACGGCTCGTAAGGGGCCTGACACATGGCGCGGACGAACAGGCGGCAGCACGGGCACAGCGGCGCGGTCCCACCGCCGCGGCGTCGTCCGCCGGGCGCTGCCCGGTGGTTGCCGCCGAACTCGTCGCGGAACG
>JAKDLE010000026.1 GCA_030453005.1 Pseudonocardia sp.
GGGCTCGCGGCGTGGCGGCGGGCGCCGTTCCTGCTGGTCGTGGTGCTGGCGGCCGCCACGACCGCGGGCCTGAGGCATCTCGGCGTGCCGTGACGCCTCCCGTGCGGGAGGCTCGGACGGTGCACTGTCTGGTGATCGGGGCGACCGGCTACGTCGGCGCCCGGCTCGTCCCCCGCCTGCTGTCCGAGGGCCACGCCGTCCGCGTGCTGGTCCGCAACGAGGCGAAGCTCGAACGGCTCCCCTGGGCCGGGGACGTCGAGCGCCGCGTCGGGGACGTCGCCTCGGCGGCGCGGACGGCGTGCGAGGGCGTCGAGGCCGTGTTCTACCTCGTCCACTCGATGGACGGCCCGGGTTACGCCGAGCGCGACCGCCACGCCGCCACGCTGCTCGCCGCCGCCGCGGCCGCGGCGGGTGTGCGGCGGGTGGTCTACCTCGGCGGGCTGCAGCCGACGGGCCCGGGCAACTCCCGGCACCTGGCCTCGCGCCGCGAGACCGGCGAGGCGCTGTTGGCGGGCGCGGTGCCGACCGCGGTACTGCAGGCCGGGATCGTCGTCGGTGCGGGGTCGGCGAGCTTCGAGATGGTCCGGCACCTGGCCACCCTCGGCCCGGTGCTGCCGCTGCCCGACCGCGCCTGGAACAGCGTGCAGCCCATCGGCATCGACGACGTGCTCTTCCACCTCCTCGCCTGCCTGGAGCTGCCCGACGAGGTCAACCGCTCGTTCGACATCGGCGGCGCCGACGTCCTCACCTACGGCGGGCTGATGACCGGCTACGCCGCCGTCGCCGGGTACGCCCGCCCGGTGACGGTGCCGCTGCCGCTGTCGGCGCCGCGGCTGTTGGCCCGCGCCGTGCAGGCACTCACCCCCGTCGACCGGCACCTGGCCGGGCCGCTGTTGGAGTCGATGGCCCACGACCTCGTCTGTACCGACGGCCCGCCATCGGGCGACCCGCCCGGCGGGGCGCTGAGCTACGCCGAGTCCGTGCGACGCGCGCTCGCCGAGGAGGGTGCCGCGGGCCACGCGGCCACCGACGCGCGCGCCCCGGAGCTGCTCAGCGAGCACGTCGAGGACGTCGACGCCCCCGCGGCCGCCCTCTGGGACGTGCTCAGCGGGGTCGGGGGCGACACCGGCTGGTACACCGTGCCCGGGGCGTGGGCGCTGCGCGGCGGGATCGACCGGCTCCTCGGCGGTGTCGGGGCCCGACGCACCCGCCCGTCGCGGCTGGTGCCGGGCGCCGCGCTGGACTGGTGGCGCATCGAGGAGGTCGACCACGGCCGTTCGCTGCTGCTGCGGGCGGAGACGAAGCTACCCGGTGCGGGCCGGTTGGAGCTGCGCGCCGAGCCCGTCGACGCGCACCGCAGCCGCTACGTGCAGCGTGTCACGTTCCGCCCGGACGGGCTCGCGGGCCGCGCCTACTGGTACGCCCAGCTCCCCGCCCACGACTTCGTCTTCGCGGTCATGGCGCGGACGATCGCGGGGGTGGCCCTCACGAGGAACCGGGCACCGCGGCCGCCGCGGGAGTGACCAGCCGCCGCGCCACCGGCAGGGCCAGCAGCGCGGCGAAACCCGCGATGATCAGGGCGAGCGCGGCGAGGGGCTCAGCGAACCCCTCCTCACCGCCTGCCACCGACAGCAGCAGCGGCACCGCGAAGCCGAGGTAGGCGCAGGCGTAGAAGGTGCCGGTCAGAGCGCCGCGGGCGGTGGGGGTGGCGAGCTCGCCCACCATCGTCAGCCCGGCGGCCAGGCACAGACCGTAGCCGATGCCGAGCAGTACGGCCACCGGTATGAGCAGCGGCCACGACCCGGTGGACACGCTGACGAGGCTGAGACCGAACCCGGCGGCGCCGACCGCGAGACCCGTCGGCCCGGCGTTGACGGCCCCGAGCGTGCGCCCCAGCGGCTGCGCGAACACCCCTGTCAGCAGCGTCACCCCGGCCACGACCCCGGTGACCGCTACCGCGATCTGCGGCATCGACGGCGTGAGCAGCAGCGGCAGCACCGTGACCGCGGTGGACGGGAACGTGAACACCCCGACCGCGATGGGCAGCACCACGACCAGGAACGGCAGCCGGGCCCCGGGCGGCACGCCCAGGTTCACCAGTGGCCCGCTCCGGCGGCCGAACCCTCCGTCACGCGCGAGCGTCTCGGGCACGCGGGGGAGCAGCGCCAGCCCGACGAGCATCAGCGCGACGTGCACCAGGTAGGGCAGCACCGTCGGCAGCGGGAGCCACTGACCCATCAGGCCCGCGACGAGGGGGCCGATCGCCCAGCCCCCGCCCAGGGCCGCGGTGGTCAGCCGGGCCGCGCGCGCGGGGTCGCCGATCAGCTCGGCGAGCCACGCCGTGCCGACGCTGAACACCACGCCGGAGACCGCACCCTGCAGGAACCGGCACACGAACAGCAGCACGACCGAACCCGAGGCCCCGATGAACAGCAGCGAGGTGACGACGGAGAGCACCACGAACGGCACGACGACCGGCCGCCGCCCGTACCGGTCCGACGCGGGTCCGGCGAGCAGCAGGGCAGGCACGAGACCGGCGGCGTACACGCCGAACGCGCCGGTCAGCGCGCTCGCGGAGAGGCCGAGGATGTCCTGGTAGACCAGCAGCAGCGGGGTGGGCACGTTGGTGCCGAAGGCGACGACGAACACCGCGGTCCACAGGGCGACGATCTCGCGACGTCGTTCGAGGACCGGGCGCACCCGGGCACGCTACCCCGCGGACACCCCCTCCGGCACCGCGTCGTAGCGGGCGAACCGCCGGGTGAACCGGGCCGCCCCGGACGTCATCGCCCGGGCGTCGACGGCGTAGCGCAGCAGCTCCCGGCAGGGCACCTCGGCGCGTACCTCGGTGCGGCCGGACCCGGCGGCCTCGGTGCCCAGCACGCGCCCGCGACGGCCGGCCAGGTCACCCAGCACGGCGCCCAGGTGCTCGTCGGGGACCAGTACCGTCACCTCGTCGAACGGTTCCAGCAGCACGACCCCGCACTCCTGGGCGGTGGCGCGCAGGGCGAGCGCGCCCGCGGTCTGGAACGCCGCGTCCGAGGAGTCGACGCTGTGCGCCTTGCCGTCCACGAGCGTGGCCCGGATGTCGACGACGGGGTGGCGGGCGGCGGGATCGTCCGGCCCGGAGAGGCTGGGGAGACCACGGGCGAGCTGGGCGCGGATGCCCTTCTCGACGCTCGGGATGAACTGCGTGGGCACCGACCCGCCGACGACCCGGGAGACGAACTCGAATCCCGCACCCCGCGGGAGGGGCTCGAACTCGACGTGGCACACGGCGTACTGCCCGTGCCCGCCGCTCTGTTTGACGTGGCGTCCGGTGACCCGGGCGGGGGCGGCGATGGGCGGACGCATCGGGACCCGCACCGGCTCGGGGTCGACTCCGACGCGCGATCCACCGGCCCCGCCGGCGCGCAGCCGCGAGAGGATCACGTCGGCGTGCGCCTCCCCCATGCACCACAGCACCGTCTGGTGGGTCTCGGGGTTGCGTTCCAGGCTCAGCGCCGGGTCCGCCGCGACGATCTTGGCCAGCGTGCGGACCAGCGCGTCCTCGTCGCCGCGGCTGTGCGCGACGACGGCGACGGGCAGCAGCGGCTCGGGCAGGTCCCAACAGGACAGCAGCAGGGGGTCGTCGGCGGCGGAGACGGTGTCGCCGGTCTCGGCGCAGCCCAGCTTCGTGAGGGCGGCGATGTCACCCGCCACCACGGCGTCGACCTCGCTCAGCGTGGCGCCGAGCGGGGTGTAGACGTGGGCGAGGCGTTCGTCGACGTCGTGGCCTGCGGCGGCCCCCTCCCCGCCCCGCTGGGCGGGAACCCGCGCGTGGTGCCCGCTCACGTGCACCACGGTCTCGGGGCGCAGCGTCCCGGAGAACACCCGCACCAGCGAGACGCGCCCGACGTAGGCGTCCGCGGTGGTGCGCACCACCTCGGCGGCGAGGGGACCATCCGGGTCGGCCGTGAGGGGAGGGCGCCCGGAGCCGTCGACCCCCGACACCGGCGGGAGCGGGTGCTCCAGCGGCGACGGGAAGCCGCCGACCAGCACCTCCAGCAGTGCGTCCAGGCCGATGGCCGCCGCCCCGTTCGCGTCCCCGACGCACACGGGGATCACGGGGTGGAACGCGCCGCGCACGACGGCGGTCTCCAGGTCGCGGATCAGGGTGGCGAGGTCGAGGTCCTCGCCGCCGAGGTAGCGCTCCATGAGCGACTCGTCCTCGGACTGCTCGATGATGTTCTCGATCAGGTCGGCGCGGGTCTCGCGGGCGCCCGGCGGAGCGCTGCCCGCGGGGGTGCGCGAGAGTAGCCCGTAGAGCCCGGTGAGGCGCTCCCCGACGCGGACCGGGAGGTACAGCGGCGCCACCCCGGCGCCGAAGGACTCCTGGCAGGCCGCGATCGTGGCCTCCAGGTCGGCGCGGGGCCCGTCACACCGGGCGACGACCACCGCGCGGGGCATGCCGACGGCCGCGCACTCCTCCCACTGCGCCACGGTGGCGGCGTCGATCCGGCCGCCGTTGCGGCCCGCCTCGTCCGCGGCCACCACGAACAGGGCGCCGTCGGCGGCGCGCAGGCCCGCACGCAGCTCGCCGACGAAGTCCCCGTAGCCGGGGGTGTCGATCAGGTTGACCTTCGTGTCCTGGTGCACCAGCGGGGCGACCGACAACCCCACCGAGCGCTGCTGGCGCACCGCGGCCGGGTCGTGGTCGCAGACCGTGGTGCCGTCGGGGACCGAGCCCTGTCGCGGGATCACCGACGAGTACGCGAGCAGCGCCTCCACCAGCGTGGTCTTCCCCGAGCCGGACGGCCCGACGAGGACCACGTTGCGAATGCGGGCGGGTGGACGGGCCTCGGACGTCCGTGCCCCGGTGCGCTGCCCGCTCGCTGCTCTGACCGCCATGGGGGACCACCTCCACACAATCCACCTGTGCGCCATCTCACACCCACGCCGGCCTCGTCACAACCCCTTAGGGTGTGCGGGTGCCAGTTCCCGGTCCCGGATATGCGATCACCGCCCGTGTCGAGGTGCCGTCGTCGGCGAGTGCGGCGGGCGACCTCGCCGTGGCCGTCGGGGGCGTCGGGGGCGTCGTCACCGCGTTCGACGTCGTGGAGGGGCACACGGCCACCCTCGTCGTCGACATCTCCTGCAACGCCCGAGGCGAGGGCCACGCCCAGGAGATCACCGCGGCGCTCGAGTCGCTGCCGGGGGTGAGCGTTCGCAAGGTCTCCGACCGCACGTTCCTGCTGCACCTGGGCGGCAAGCTCTCGGTGGAGTCGAAGGTCAGCCTGCGCAACCGCGACGACCTCTCCCGCGCCTACACCCCCGGTGTCGCGCGGGTCTGCCAGGCGATCGCGGCCAACCCGGCCGACGCGCGGCGTCTCACGATCAAGCGCAACACCGTCGCCGTGGTCACCGACGGTTCCGCCGTCCTCGGCCTGGGCAACCTCGGCGCGGCCGCCGCGATGCCGGTCATGGAGGGTAAGGCGGCGCTGTTCAAGCGGTTCGCCGGAGTCGACGCCTGGCCGGTCGCGCTGGACACCCAGGACACCGAGGAGATCATCCGGACCGTCCAGATCCTCGCCCCGGCCTACGGCGGCATCAACCTCGAGGACATCGCCGCGCCGCGCTGCTTCGAGATCGAGGCCCGGCTGCGCGAGATGCTCGACATCCCGGTGTTCCACGACGACCAGCACGGCACCGCGGTCGTGGTGCTCGGTGCGCTGCGCAACGCCCTGCGCGTCGTGGGCAAGAAGCTCGCCGACTGTCGGGTCGTGGTGTGCGGCGTCGGGGCCGCGGGCTCGGCGATCATCCGGCTGCTGCAGTCGGGCAGGCCCGGCGATGTGCTGGCCGTCGACGTCGACGGGATCGTGCACCGCGGCCGCCCGGGCCTCGACGACAACCTGGCGTCCATCGCGGCGCAGACCAACGCGGCCGGGGTCTCGGGCGGCCTCGCCGACGCGCTCGTGGGCGCCGACGTGTTCATCGGCGTCTCGGCCCCGAACCTGTTCGGTGCCGACGAGCTCGCCACGATGGCCGACGACGCGATCGTGTTCGCGCTGGCCAACCCCGACCCCGAGGTCGACCCAGCGGTCGCCCTGCAGCACGCGGCCGTCGTCGCCACCGGGCGGTCGGACTACCCGAACCAGATCAACAACGTGCTCGCCTTCCCGGGCGTGTTCCGCGGGCTGCTCGACGCGCAGGCCCGCGACATCACCGACGCCATGCTCCTCGCCGCCTCCGCGGCCATCGCCGACGTCGTCACCGAGCCCAACCCGTCGTTCATCGTGCCCAGCGTGTTCGACGCGGGCGTCGCGCCCGCGGTCGCCGAGGCCGTGCGGCAGGCCACGGCGAAGAAGGACGTCGCACCGGTCTGACCGACCGTCGGAGGGCCGTCGGGCCCGGACTACCCTCGACGGTGTGGTTCCCGTGATCGGAGTGCTGGCCCTGCAGGGTGACGTCCGCGAGCACCTGGCGGCGCTGACGGCGTGCGGCGACGTGCGTGCGGTGCCGGTGCGGCGCCCCTGCGAGCTCGACGCCGTCGACGCGATGGTGCTGCCCGGCGGGGAGTCCACCACGATGAGCCGGTTGCTCACCGTGTTCGATCTGCTCGACCCGCTGCGCGCCCGCATCGCCGCCGACATGCCCGTCTACGGCTCGTGCGCCGGGATGATCCTGCTCGCCCGCGAGGTGCTCGACGGCCGGCCCGACCAGCAGCAGCTCGGCGGCCTCGACGTCGTGGTGCGGCGCAACGCCTTCGGCCGCCAGGTCGACTCCTTCGAGACCGACCTGGCCGTAGACGGCGTCGCGGGCGACCCGATGCGCGCGATCTTCATCCGCGCCCCCTGGGTGGAGAAGGCGGGCGACGACGTGCGGATACTCGCCGCGGTGCCGGACCACACGGTCACCGGCGCGGACACCGGTGCCGCGGCGGGCCGCCCGGTGGCGGTCCGCCAGGGCGCGGTACTGGCCACGGCCTTCCACCCCGAGCTCACCGGAGACCTCCGCGTCCACGCCCTGTTCTGTGAGCTGGTGCGCGCCGCCACCGCGTGACCGTCGGGGCCTGCCGGTAGGGTCACCGACGGAACATGCGCGGAAGGGACCCCGATGCGATGAGCGGCCACTCCAAGTGGGCTACCACCAAGCACAAGAAGGCCGTCGTCGACGCCCGCCGCGGCAAGATGTTCGCGAAGCTGATCAAGAACATCGAGGTGGCCGCCCGCTCCGGCGGCGGTGACCTCGACGGCAACCCCACGCTCTTCGACGCCGTGCAGAAGGCCAAGAAGAGCTCGGTGCCCAACGACAACATCGACCGCGCCGTCAAGCGCGGCTCCGGGGTCGACGCGGGCGGGGCCGACTACCAGGCGATCACCTACGAGGGCTACGGCCCGGGCGGTGTCGCGCTGCTGATCGAGTGCCTGTCGGACAACCGCAACCGCGCGGCCACCGAGGTCCGCATCGCGATGACCCGCAACGGCGGCGCCATGGCCGACCCGGGCTCGGTGGCCTACCTGTTCACCCGCAAGGGCGTGGTGATCGTCCCGAAGGCCGCGTCGTCCGGAGGTTCTGCCCTCGCCGAGGACGACCTGCTCCTCGCGGTGCTGGACGCGGGCGCGGAGGAGGTCAACGACCTCGGCGAGAGCTTCGAGGTGGTCTCCGAGGCCACCGACCTGATCCCGGTGCGCACCGCCCTCGTCGACGCAGGCATCGAGTACGACTCCGCCGACCCCACGTTCCTGCCGTCCATGAGCATCCCGCTCGACGCCGAGGGTGCGCGCAAGGTCTTCCGACTCATCGAGGCGCTGGAGGACAGCGACGAGGTGCAGAACGTGTACGCGAACTTCGACGTGAGCGACGACGTACTCGACGAGGTCAACGCGTAGAGGCCGCAGCGTAGAGGTCACAGCGTAGAGGCCCCCGCGCAGGGCCGTCGTGTAGACCGCCGACCGAGCCGAGCCCGGGCTCATGGTCGATCCCACATGTGCAGTCCGAGCCCAGGTCAGGGCGGGTGCCGCGGCGGTCGGGGCGCGGTGCCGCCTGCCCGGATCCCCCACCCCCCGGCGAGAACACGGGCACACTGGGTGGAGCGCCCGTCCCGTGGAGATCACCACGGACTACCGTGGCTGCACATCCGTGACGTATCGGGACATCTACAGGGGAACAGGATCACCAGGACATGAACCTACGCATCTTCGGCTGGTCGTACGGGGTCACCGTGGTGTCGCTCGTCATCGCGTTCCTGTACGGGAGCTGGGAGGCGCTGATCCTCTGCGCGATCCTCGGTGTCCTCGAGATCTCGCTGTCGTTCGACAACGCCGTGGTCAACGCCACGATCCTCGACCGGATGAGTGATTTCTGGCAGACGATCTTCCTCACCATCGGCATCTTCATCGCCGTGTTCGGCATGCGGCTGGTGTTCCCGTTGGTGATCGTCGCGGTCACCGCGGGCCTGAGCCCGATCGAGTCGCTGACCCTGGCCCTGGAGGGCGGCAGCGCGGAGGACCCAGGTACCTACGCCTACCAGCTGGAGCAGGCCTACCCGCAGATCGCCGCGTTCGGCGGCATGTTCCTGCTCATGCTGTTCCTCGACTGGATGTTCGAGGATCGCGACGTCAAGTGGCTCACCTGGCTCGAGCGCCCGCTCGCGCTGATCGGCAAGGTCGAGCGCATCTCGGTCGTCATCGCCACGGTCACGCTCGTCCTGCTCTCCCAGTACCTCGCCGACGACGCGGCCGTCGTGCTGCTCGCGGGCGCACTGGGGCTCGTCACCTACCTCGCGGTGCAGGGGCTGGGCCAGTTCTTCGAGAAGGCGGGCCAGGCGCAGCTGGAGAAGGTCGAGGCCGACGCCGAGCAGTCCGCGAGCAGCAACGGCTCGGGGTCCAACGGCTCGGGGTCCAACGGCTCGGGGTCCACCCGTTCCGGCGGGACAGGGCCTACGCAGCTCGCCAAGGCCACCGGCAAGGCGGGGTTCTTCCTGTTCCTCTACCTCGAGGTGCTCGACGCCGCGTTCTCCTTCGACGGCGTCATCGGCGCGTTCGCCATCACCACCGACCCCATCCTCATCGCGCTGGGCCTGGGTCTCATCGGGGCGATGTTCGTCCGGTCGCTCACGGTGTTCCTCGTGCGCAAGGGCACGCTGGCCGACTACATCTACCTCGAGCACGGCGCCCACTGGGCCATCGGCGCGCTGGCGACGATCCTGCTGCTCGGCATCGGCGTCCACGTCAACGAGATCGTCACCGGCCTGATCGGTGTCGCGTTCATCGGCGCCGCGTTGCTCTCCAGCATCCGGCGCAACCGCAAGGTGGCGGCCGAGGGCGGCGAGGTCCAGAAGACGCCCGACGAGCTCGCCGAGGAGCGGACCGACGTCTCGTTCTCGTGACCGATCCCGCCCACCAGCGAATGGAGCAGCAGTGTCCGTCAGCATGACCAAGGGCCAGAAGGTGTCGCTCGCCAAGCGCGGCGGAGGCACGCTCACCGTCGTCCGCATGGGGCTGGGCTGGGACGCGGTGAAGAAGCGCGGCCTGTTCGGCTCGAAGAGCCAGTCGATCGACCTCGACGCGTCGGCGCTGCTGTTCGACGCGGGCGCGAACATGGTCGACGCCGTGTGGTTCCGCCAGCTGCGCAGCCAGGACGGCTCCGTACAGCACACCGGTGACAACCTCACCGGTGCCGGTGAGGGTGACGACGAGTCGGTGGTCGTCGACCTCACCCGGCTCCCGCCCGCGGTCACGCAGATCGTGTTCACCGTCAACTCGTTCACCGGCCAGGACTTCTCGCAGATCGAGAACGCCTTCTGCCGTCTGGTCGACGAGACCACGAACGAGGAGCTGGCCCGCTACGAGCTCTCCGGTTCGGGGCGGCACAACGCGCAGATCATGGCGAAGGTGAGCCGCGGCGGCGCCGCAGGCGACTGGACGATGACGGCCATCGGCGCGATCGCGTCCGGCCGGACGGTGCAAGACCTGGTGCCCGCCACCGCCGGGTACCTCTGACCCGGTCTGCCCTGACCCGCCCCGATTGCAGGAAGGTCACCTTCACGCAAGCACGCTGCATGAAGGTGGCCTTCCTGCAAGGGCTCGGCTACTACAGGTCGAACTCCGCGGGCGCGATGCCCACGGCGAGGCAGGCCTCCCGCACGGCCTGCTGCTCGTTCTTGTCGAAGTTCCCGTCGGCGCCACCGATGATGATGCCGACCTGGATCACCGCGCGCCCGGCGTCGGGCTTGGACTTGAGCTTCGACAGGGCCTGGATGGCCTCGACCTTGCCGAAGTCGTAGTCGGCGGTCAGCTTGCCCGCGTAGTGGTTGAACTTCTCCAGCAGATCGCTCGCCGGGAAGATCGAGAGTACGTCGTTGCTGCTGATGAAGCCCGCAGTCTTGCGCTTCTCCTCGGGGTCGATGGTCCCGTCGGCCGCGGCGATCAGCGCGCACATCGCCATGCTGGCGTTCGCGAAGTCCTTGTTCTTGAACTTGCCGACCTGCGTCTGGGCCTGGGCCGACATGTCCTTGGCGCGTTCCTTGAGCTGGTCCCACAGGGCCATGTCCGGTGAACTTCCTTCCGTTGTGGGTGTCTCTCACAGCCTGCCAGAAACGGGCACGGTGGTGACGACGGCCAGGAGCGCCTCCAGCAGCTCCTCGCCCGCGGCCACTCCCCTGGCCGCGGTGACGCTCAGGTGGCCGAGGGCGAACCCGGCGTCGTGCAGTTCCCCGTGTGCGGGGCGGATCGCGCGGTCGGCCGCGGCGAGCAGGTCGGCGTCGAGCAGGGAGTCGCCCGCGGCCAGCAGGGTGTCGGCGCCGACGCGGGCGAGCACCTCGCGGGCCGCGGCCGACTTCGTCAGGGGCCGGGGCACGGCGTAGACCTTGCGGCCCTGCAACGACACCGTCCAACCGTGCGGGTCGCACCACGCGGCGAGCTCGTCGACCCAGCCCGGCGGCAGCGCCGTGCGGTCGACGACCGCGTAGACGAACAGGTCGCTCGCGGTACGCAGGTTCAGCACGAACCCGCCCGACCGCGCCCGCAGGTGGGCCCGCACGTCGGCGAGCGGCGCACAGGAGCTCAGCCGCTCCCGCACGACGGCGGACCAGCCCATGTCGGGCACGCCGTCGACGAGCAGGTGCCCGCCGTTGGCCGCGATCGCGTACCGGGCCTGCGGGCCGGGCAGGTGCACGCGGGCGAGCTGCTCGGGGGTGCGGGTGGTGGTGGGCACGACGACGGCGGTCTCCTGCAGCCGCCGCAGCGCGGCCGCCGCCCGCTCGGTCAGGAACGACAGCGGCACACCCCGGTAGACCTCCACGCACAGCAGCCGCGGCGCCTCGTGGTCGGGTGTCGAGAGCGCGAGGGCGGCGGGGGAGTAGATGACGGTGCGGTCGAGGTCGAGGCACACCACGGGCACCGGGGTCATCCGGCCACCGCCAGGCCGTCCGCGCCGGTCGCCCCGCGCGTGTACCGCGGGTGGATCAGGCCGACGCAGTTGTAGGCCAGGTCGTCCACCTCCTCGACCGGCGCGCCGCGCTGCGCGGCGAGCAGCCGCACGTGCGCGAGGTCGGCGGCCGGGGCGCCCGTGCGCACGAGGACCTTCCACGGAACCCGGCGCAGCAGCACCCGCGTGGTCTCGCCGACCCCGGGCTTGACGAGGTTGACGTCGCCGATGCCCTGCGCGGCCGTGATCCGTTCGACCGCGGCCCAGCCCGCGTGGTCGGGCTCGCGGTCCGGCGGCTCGCTGGTGTCGCGCACCCCCCCGAACGCGGCGGAGACGGTGTCGAGGAAGTCGTTCGAGTGATCCGACGCCGCGAGCTCGGCGTAGAACTTCGCGCCGTGGTAGCGCCCCGGCCCGACGAGCCGGTCGTTGAGCACGGTGCGCGAGACGAGCCCGGAGACCGTGGAGTTCAGGCAGGCCGAGGCGATCAGCCAGTCCTGGCGGGTGCCGAACGTGCGGACGCACCGACCGGGGTCGGCGAGCACGGCCAGGTCGGCGTCGAAGGCGACGCCGGTGTCGCGGCGGTAGGCGGCGAGCGCGGCGACCAGCTCGCGGTGGATCGCGCCCTTGCCCGTCCACCCGTCGACGAACACGACGCGCACCGGGTCGTGGTGGGCGGCGAGATGGTCGAGGGCGACCCGGTCGATGCCCCGGCCGCGCACGATGGACACCGCGTAGTGCGGCAGGTCCAGGCCGTGCCGGGCCGCGGCCCAGCGGCGCAGCAGGACGCCCACCGGGGTGCCCGCGCGGGCGAGTGAGGCCAGCACCACGTCCGGTCCGCGCTCGCGCAGCACCAGCTCGGTGACGGTGCCGACGGCGTGCGCCAGCCGGGACGCGGAGGAGCCCAGGGCGGCACGGTAGACCGCGAGGTAGGCCTCGTCGGGCTGGAACTCCACCGGCAGCGACTCCGCGTAGTGCGCCCCGCCCGCCTGGATCGCCTCCTCCCGCTCCTCGACGGGCGCCTCCAGGGCGGCGTCGGACAGGTCGGTGAGCAGCCAGCCGACCTCGTCGGCGGCGTAGCTGCCGAAGTCGGGACCACGCAGGGGCGGTGGCGTCACGGGCGGCGGCGTCACGGGGTGGTCACCACGGTGGTCCTCCGGGTCAGGGGAGCGAGGGCGGCGAGCAGGCCGTCGTGGAGAGCGGGAGTGTCGGCGGGCGGGTCGACGACGACGACG
>JAKDLE010000027.1 GCA_030453005.1 Pseudonocardia sp.
TACTTCACCGCGGATCCGTCGACGCCGAGCCGGCCCGACACCGTCCGCCTGCACCTACCCGACCTCGACCTGACCCTGGCCACCGACGCCGGGGTCTTCTCCGGCGGGCGCGTCGACCGCGGAACCCGGATCCTGCTGGAGCACGCCCCGATGCCGCCGCGCCGCGGCCCGCTGCTCGAGCTCGGGTGCGGCTACGGCCCGATCGCGCTCACCCTCGCCGCGCGCCGCAGGCGGCTGCCGGTGTGGGCCGTCGACGTCAACGACCGGGCCCTGGCGCTGACCAGGGAGAACGCGGCGGAGCACGGCAACGTCACCGTCGCGCGGCCCGAGGAGGTGCCCGCCGACGTCGCGTTCGCGGGCATCTACTCCAACCCGCCGATCCGCTCGGGCAAGGCGGTGTTGCACGGGCTGATGCAGACGTGGCTGCCCCGGCTCGCGCCGCAGGGACGCGCGTACCTGGTGGTGCACAAGCACCTGGGGTCGGACTCGTTCGCGGCGTGGCTGGACGCCTCGGGGTGGCCCACGACCAGATTGGTGTCCGTGCAGGGTTACCGAGTGCTGGAGGTGGGATGCAGCAGCTCGGAGGCACCGCCCTCAAGCGGCTGAACCGGACGTGGCGGCGCCGCGCGACCCTGCAGGTCGGGCTGATGCTGCAGGACGTGGAGAGCCCGTTCAACGTCGGCGCGATCGTGCGCTCGGCCGCGGTGCTGGGTGTGGACCACCTCTACCTGATCGGGCGCTCCGCCGACCCGACCACGCCGAAGGCGCAGAAGCTGGCCATGGGCACCGACCGCTACCTGCAGGTGCGCGGCTGCGCCACGATCCGCGAGGCCGTCGACGCCGCGCACGCCGACGGCTACCACGTCGTCGGGCTGGAGCTCACCGACACCTCGACGCCGCTGCACGAGCTCGACCTGCGCCGCGACGTGTGCGTGGCCGTCGGCAACGAGGCCCGCGGCATGTCCCGCGAGATGATCGCCGCCTGCGACGCGCTCGGCTACATCCCCCAGCTGGGCAAGGTCGGCTCGTTCAACGTGGCCGCCGCGGTGACGATCGCGGCGTACGAGGCGCGCCGCCAGGAGTGGGCGGATTCAGCCGCAGAGTAGCTGCAGTGCAGCTATTATGACTGCATGGCTGCCATCACGATCCGCAACGTTCCTGATCGGGTCCGAGACGAGCTTGCCGCGCGCGCCGCCCGCAGTGGGCGGTCACTGCAGGAGTACCTGCTCGGCGAGTTGGTGCGGGCCGCCGAGAAGCCGAGTATGGACGACTGGCTGGCCCAGGCCAGGGCCGACGCTGCGGTATCCGGATCGACGGTGACCACAGCGGACATCCTCAGCGACCTCGACCAGATGCGCGGTCGCGACGCGTGACGGACCTCGTGGTCGACGCGTCGGCGGTGGTCGCCGTCCTGACGGACCCCGGCGCGCCGGCCGAGTGGATCGCCTCGACCATGCGCGGCGTCGACATCGCGGCGCCCGCCGTCATGCCCTTCGAGGTAGGCGGGGTCGTCCGCCGCCGTGCGAGGTCCGGGCAGCTCCACAGCGCGGCAGCGGCGCTCGCCCACCGCCGTCTGCGTGCCATGAGCCTCGACCTGTGGCCGCACTCAGCACTCGCACAACGGGCCTGGGACCTCCGCGACAACGTCACCTACACCGACGCCTGCTTCGTGGCACTCGCCGAGCTGCTCGACGCACCGCTGCTCACGCTCGATCTCCGGCTGACCAGGACCCCCGGTCTGCGCTGCGAGTTCCTGACCCCCCCGCTCGGATGAACGGGGTGTGGAGGTGCGGAACCTCGACGATGCGCGTGGACCGGTGCCCGCTGGTCACCCTCGACCGTTGGCCGCCGTGGCCGCCCGGCGCTCCACGAACGGCAGCGAGCGCAGCTGCCGCTCCAGGTGCCACTGCAGGTGCGCAGCCACCAGGCCGCTGGTGTCGCGTCGGGTGGCGGGGCCCGCGGCGTCGGCGGTGTCCCAGTCGCCGTGCAACAGGGCGTCGAGCAGGCCGTAGGTCTCCGGCGACGGCGCGACCGAGCCGGGCGGACGGCAGCGCGCGCACACGGCCCCGCCCGCCGCGATGTTGAACGCGGCGTGCGGCCCGGGTTCGGCGCAGCGCGCACACTCGGTGATCGCCGGGGCCCAACCGGCGGAGGTCATCGCGCGCAGGAAGAACGCGTCGAGCACCAGGGACGCGTCGCGCTCCCGACCCGACAGGGCCCGGATCGCGCCCACCAGCAGCAGGTACACCCGCATCGCCGGCTCGCCCTCCTCGGACACGAGACGGTCGGCGGTCTCCAGGATCGCGCAGCCCGCCGTGTACCGAGAGTAGTCGGCGATGATGCCACCGCCGAACGCGTCGACGGTCTGCGCCTGGGTGACCACGTCCAAGGATCGACCGGAGTAGCACTGCACGTCGACGTGGTTGAACGGCTCCAGCCGCGCCCCCCAGCGCGATCGCGTGCGCCGCACCCCCTTCGCGACGGCCCGGATCTTGCCGTGGCGGCGGGTGAGCATCGTGACGATCCGGTCGGCCTCGCCGAGCTTCTGCACCCGCAGCACCATCCCGATGTCGCGGTACAGGGCCATACCGCACAGACTAGGCGCTGTGCAGACTGATGCTGGGCACCCAGACGACGCCGAACGCTCCCGCACCCTGGTCACGGCTGCACGCGGCGGGATGCTCGCCACGCTCGGCGCGGCCGGATTCCCCTTCGGCTCGGTCGTCGCCCACGCGGTCGACGCGACGGGGCGGCCGGTGCTGCTGCTCTCCGACCTCGCCGAGCACAGCCGCAACCTCGCCGCCGACGCCCGGGCGTCGCTGCTCGTCACCGAGGACGGGACGGGCGACCCACTGGACCGGGGCCGGGTCACCCTCGTCGGCGAGATCACGCAACCGCCCGAGGACGAGCGGGCCGGGGCCCTGGAGGTCTACCGCGGCCTGCACGGCGGCGCGCTGGGCACCGACCACGGGTTCCGGATCTACCGGCTGGAGGTCGGCGCCGTGCGCTTCGTCGGCGGCTTCGCGCGGATGAGCTGGGTCGACGCCGACGGGTACGCAGGCGCCGAGCCTGATCCGCTGCTCCCCCACGTCGCCCGCATCGTCGAGCACATGAACGACGACCACTCCGACGCGCTGGTCACGTTCTGCCGCGTGTACGGCGACCGCCCGGAGACGACGGCGGCGGAGATGACCGGGGTGGACCGCTACGGGTTCACCGTGGCCGCGGGCGGAGAGACGCTGCGCCTGGCGTTCCCGAGCCGTGTCGACACCCCCGACGAGGTGCGCGCCGCGATGGTCGAGCTCGTCCGGGAGGCCCGGTCGGCGAGCTGAACACCGCCTTCCTGTCGTCAGACGGAGGGACCTCACGTTGTCAGCTACCGTAGGTTGTCAGTCGGCCACGTCGACCGGCGGATCTCCGCGTCCGTCGCCTCCGCGCTGGAGTGGAGCCCCGTCGTGGCGATCACCGGCGCCCGCACCGCGGGGAGGAGCACCCTCGCGCGCGGCTTGACCGAACTCCACGGAGGGTCGTTCGTCGACCTCGACGCCCCCGAGGTGCGCGCCCTGACCCTGCAGTAGGGCGTCCCGCCCACATCATTTCCGCACCGCCGACGGCGTCGAGGTCGACATGGTGCTGGAGGCCGCCGACGGCAGGGTGGCCGCCATCGAGGTGAAGGCGGCACCCGGTCTCCCTGCGGGATCCACGAGGGGCCTCGCCTACCTACGCGACCGCCTCGGGGACCGCTTCGTGGCGGGGCTGGTCCTCAACACGGGCGACGACGCGCAGCGCATCGGCGATCGTCTGCAGGTGGCTCCGGTTCGATCGCTCTGGTCCTGACCCCATCCGGCACATGCGTCAGAAGCCCAGCTTGCGCAGCTGACGGGGGTCGCGCTGCCAGTCCTTGGCGATCTTCACGTGCAGGTCGAGGAACACCTTCGTGCCCAGCAGCGCTTCGATCTGCCGCCGCGAGTCGGTGCCCACCTGCCGCAGCCGCTCCCCGCCCCTCCCGATCACGATGCCCTTCTGGCTGGAGCGCTCGACGTAGATGTTGGCCATGATGTTCAGCATGGGCGGCGCCTTCTCATGGCGGCCCTCGCGCGGCGCCATCTCCTCGATGACGACGGCGATCGAGTGCGGCAACTCGTCGCGCACGCCCTCCAGGGCGGCCTCGCGGATGAGCTCGGCGACCAGTATCTCCTCGGGCTCGTCGGTGAGGTCGCCGTCGGGGTAGAGCGGCGACCCCTCCGGCAGGCGGGCGACGAGCAGGTCGGCGATCAAGCCCACCTGGAACCCGTCGACGGCCGAGCAGGGCACGACCTCGGCGAAGTCGATGTCCAGCGCCGTCAGCTCGGTGAGCCGGGCGACGATCTGCTCGGGCTCCGCGAGGTCGGTCTTGGTGACCACGCCGATCACCGGGGTGCGCCCGGCGACGTTGCGCAGCTCGCCTGTGATGAACTCGTCGCCGCGCCCGACGGGCACGTCGGCAGGCACGCAGAAGCCGATCACGTCGACCTCGGCCCACGTCTCGCGGACGACGTCGTTGAGCCGGCTGCCGAGCAGCGTGCGCGGCTTGTGCAGACCCGGGGTGTCGATCACGATCAGCTGCGCGTCGGGGCGGTGCAGGATGCCGCGGATGGCGTGCCGGGTGGTCTGCGGCCTGCTCGAGGTGATCGCGATCTTGGATCCGATCAGCGCGTTCGTCAGCGTCGACTTGCCCGCGTTGGGTCGTCCGACGAAACAGGCGAACCCGGAGCGGTAGCCGTCGGGGACATCGGCGAAACTCATGCCGGCTCCAGCGGCGCGATCCGCTCGCCCGTGAGGCGCTCCAGGATCTCGCGGCCGATCGGCAGCGCCGCGGTGGCGGCGGGCGAGGGGGCGTTGAGCACGTGGAGCACGGATCCGGGGCCTCCTGTGCCCTCGAGATTCGGCTGGTCCACGAACAGGAAGTCGTCCACGAGCGTGCCATCGGGCTTGACGGCCTGCGCACGCACACCGGCGCCCGCGGGGGAGAGATCGGAGGCCTCGACACCCGGGAGCATCCGCTGCACCTGCTTGACCATCGCCTTACGCGACAGCGACCGGTGCATCTCACCGAAGCCGTAGCGCCAGTGCGTGCGGGCGATCCGCAGCATGCCGGGGTAGGCGAGCGTGGAGAGGAACTCGCGCGGCTTGACCGTGCCCCAGGTGTAGCCCTCGCGGGCCAGGGCCAGCACCGCGTTGGGTCCGGCGTGGACGTGGCCGTCGACGCCGCGGGTGGCGTGCACACCCAGGAACGGGAACGCGGGGTCGGGCACCGGGTAGATCAGGCCCCGGACCAGCGACGCCGCCTTGTCGGAGAACCCGGAGTACTCGCCGCGGAACGGGATGATGCGGATGCCGGGGTCGGCGCCCGAGGCGGTGGCGAGCTCGTCGCAGCGCAGGCCCGCGCACACGACGACCTGCTTACCGAGCAGGTCACCGAGTTCGGTGCGGACCACGACGTCGGCGCCCCGGCGCACGACCTGGCGGACCGCGCGGCCGAGGTGGATCTCCCCGCCCGCCTTCTCCACGAGCTCGCCGAGCTTCTCGGCGATCGAGCGGTAGTCGCACACCCCGGTGGACGGCACGTGCAGCGCCGCGATGCCGCGCACGTGCGGTTCGTGCTCCCGCATGCCTGCCTCGTCGAGGCGGTGCACCTCGACGCCGTTGGCCTTCCCGCGGCGGACGAGCTCCGCCATGCGCGGCAGCTCGTCTGGCTCGGTGGCCACCACGAGCTTGCCGCAGACGTCGTGGGGCAGGTCGTGCTCCCGGCAGAACGCGACGGTCTCCGCGCATCCGGCCACGGCCAACCGCGCCTTGAGACCGCCGGGGGCGTAGTAGAGACCGGAGTGGATCACGTTGGAGTTGTTGCCGGTCTGGTGCTCGGCGAGGCGCTGCTCGCGCTCCACCACCGCGACGGAGCGACCGGTGCGGGCCACCGCGTGCGCGGTGGCCAGGCCGACGATCCCGCCGCCGACCACGACGACGTCGAAGGAGGGAGTGTTCACGAGACGGTCTCCACGACGGCACCGGAGATGTCGGCACGCAGCACGTGCGCGGTGGGCGCGAGGTCGCGGACGGCCGCCACCGAGGCGTCGTCGACGCCTGCGGCCGCGGTGACGACGACCGCCGCCTCCAGCCCCGGCGCGCCACTGGACACCGCGGCGGCCACAGCCGCCTGCAACGCCGTGAGCTGCAACGACGGCAGCGCGACGGTGGCGGCGGCGTAGGTGCGGCCGTCGGTGTCGCGCACCGCGGCACCCTCGGCCGAACCGGTGCGGGCGCGCGCCGAGCGGGCGAGCGTCACAATCTTGCCGTCCTCGGGGTCGAGCCCAGTCTCAGGATCGAGCACAGTCTCAGGATCGAGCTCGGACATCGTTCTCCTCCTGACGGCCTGCGCCGTCGGTCTCGCTGTCGGCGTCGGGGTGGTCGAGCTGTTCGACCAGCACCGTGGTGATCCGGATGCGTCCGCGGGCGTCCTTGCCGCCCTCCGCGAGCAGCCGTAGGCCCGCGACCTCGGCGACCGCCCCGGGCAGCGGCACCCGCCCCAGCCGCTGGGCCAGCAGGCCGCCGACCGTCTCGACGTCCGCGGCCTCCAGTGCCTCGGCGAGCTCGCCCGCCTCGCCGTCGGCCCCGGGGAACAGCTCCGCGAGGTCGTCGACCGGCAGCCGGGCGGCCAGCCGCAGGAGGCCGCCGTCGAGCGGCTGCACGTCGGGCACCTCCTCGGCGTCGTACTCGTCGGTGATCTCTCCGACGATCTCCTCCAGGATGTCCTCGATCGTGACGACGCCCGCGGTGCCGCCGTACTCGTCGACGACGATCGCCATGTGCCTGCGCTGCGCCTGCATCTCCCTGAGCAGCTCGTCGACGCGCTTGCTGTCGGGCACGAACGCGGGCGGGCGCATGACGGCGGTCAGCGCGGCAGGCGGACCGTCCGCGGGGGCCCGGGTGGCCTGCACGAGGTCCTTGAGGTAGGCCACGCCGACGATGTCGTCGATGTTCTCCCCCAGCACCGGGATGCGGGAGTGCCCGCTCTTGAGCGCGAGGCGCAGCACCTTGTCGACGGGAGTGTCGCGCTCGATCCAGACGACGTCGGGGCGGGGCACCATGACCTCGCGCACGAGGGTGTCGCCCAGCTCGAACACCGAGTGGATCATCTGTCGCTCGTCCTCGTCGACCACCCCGGTGGTGCTGGCCATGTCCACCAGCTCGCGCAGCTCCACCTCGGAGGAGAACGGGCCCTGCCGGAACCCCTGGCCCGGGGTGATCGCGTTGCCGACCAGGATCAGCAGCGTGGTGAGCGGTCCGAGCAACGTGGCGAGCGCGCGGACCGGGGCGGCCACCAGCATCCCGACGCGGTAGGGGTGCTGGCGGCCCAGCGTGCGCGGCCCGACGCCGATGAGCACATACGACACCACGAGCATGATCGCGCCCGCGGTGAGCGCGGCGAGCCACACGGGCTCGACCACCTCGAGCAGCGCGACGGTGAGCAGCACCGTGGCCGCCGCCTCGGACGCGAGACGCAGCAGGAGCAGCAGGTTGACGTGTCGGGGTCGGTCGGCGACGACAGCGGCCAGGGCCCGTGAACCTGGTCGGCCGGTGCGCACCAGTGAGTCCACGCGGGCGCGCGACACGGAGTTGAGGGCGGCGTCGGCGGCGGCGAACAGACCCGCCAGCGGGACGAGCAGAACGGCGACGACGATCAACGCGAGGTTCGGCACGGGCTCAGCGGGGCCCCCGCCCGGGATCGGGCGGGCCGGCGTCCCGGGCAGCGGGCTCCCGTGGAGCGGAGTCGACGGGAGCGGAGTCGAGGCCGGCGGCACCGAGCACCGCGGAGTCGCTGCGCCGCTGCGCCGCGCGCGCCGTCGCCTCCTTCCGGGCGGCGCGCCAGTTCCCGAGCAGCCGGGCCTGCAACCCGAACATCTCACGCTCCTGCTCGGGCTCGCCGTGGTCGTAGCCCAGCAGGTGCAGCACTCCGTGCACCGTGAGCAGGTGCAGCTCGTCGGCCAGACCGTGGCCCGCCTGCCGCGCCTGCGGACGGGCGAACTCGGGGCACAGCACGATGTCGCCGAGCAGCGCCGGGCCGAGGTCGGCGGCGTCGGGGCGGCGGGAGGTGTCCATCAGCTCGTCCATCGGGAACGACATGACGTCGGTGGGGCCCGGCTCCTCCATCCAGCGCTCGTGCAGCTCGCTCATCGCGTCCTCGGTGACGGCGAGGATCGAGAGCTCCGCGGCCGGGTTCACGTGCATGGCGTCGAGCGCGAAGCGCGCCACCGACGCGATCAACGACTCGTCCACCGTGACGCCGGACTCGTTGCTGACCTCGATGGACACCCGTTGACCCCTGCTCTGAACGTGCCGCCTACCCGACCGCCCAGGGTAGACCGTGCGGCCGGGCCGCCTCCGACGGCGTCGTGACGAAATCAGCGCCGGCGGGAGCGGCGGTCCGGTTGGGGGCCGTTGCGCGGTGCCGCCGAACGCAGGTCCGGCCTGATCGAGTCGACGTCCCACCGGGCGTAGGCGTCGACGATGTCGGCGACGAGGCGGTGCCGCACGACGTCGGTGCTGGTGAGCTCCGCGAAGTGCACGTCGTCGATCCCGTCGAGGATCTCGCGCACCACGCGCAGCCCCGACCGGGCGCTGCCCGGCAGGTCGACCTGCGTGACGTCGCCGGTGACCACGATGCGCGAGCCGAAGCCCAGGCGCGTGAGGAACATCTTCATCTGCTCGGGCGTGGTGTTCTGCGCCTCGTCGAGGATGATGAACGCGTCGTTGAGCGTGTTGTGGGTGAGTAGGTGCCCCTCGGTGACGTAGAGCGAGTCGGCTGCCGCCACCTGGATGCACACCGTCTCCGCACGACCGGCGGGCTCGATGCTGTCGACGAACCTCATCGGTCGACCACCACCGCCCGCCGCCGCATACTTCTCCCGCTTGCGGACCATACGGAAGGGTTCGACTCCCGCGGGAAGTCGGATGTCCACCACGTAGGCGTCGTGCCGATGGAGAACATCACGCCCCTTGGCACGTCCCGGCTTCCGGCCGGCCGCAGGTCGGCAAAGGGAGCTGGCGGTACCTCCCAACGAGCGCACCAGCTGGACCACACCGTCGCGAAGGCGCGGCGACGTCGTCGAGTACTGGACGCGGCAGGTGCGGTCGTCCTGGGTGACCGGACCGCCGTCGGTGTCCAACAGGCCCTGCAGAAGAGCCAGTCGAACAGCCGGGACGTTGAGGAGGTAGTCCTCGGGGATGAACTTCGAGTGCGAGCGCGCACCCCACAGCCGCATCGCGCGCAGTGCGCCCGTGACCGGGTTCTCCAGAGTGATGACATCCCCCGCGGCCCGGACGCGGTTGAGGACGTACCCGACCTCGGTCTTCTGTCGTACGACCACCCCGGGAAGGGCCGCATCCAGCGCCACCGCGAGTTCGGGGTCTGCGGTGGTGAAGGACGGTGTGGTGGAACCGGTGAGGCATCCGTCGCCGAGCAGCAGGCCGAGGGCGTACGGATCCATCGGGACGGCGCGCTCCGGGTACTGCACGGGAGCGGTGAGCAGCGGCAGCTCGTAGCGTCGCGCGTGCACCGCTCTCAGGCTCCCGATCATGTCGGTCGTCTGCAGAACCCGCCAGGGCTTGTCGCGCCGCCGGTCGGCAGCCGTGCGCACCGTCCACAGGTGCTCACCGCAGCACAGGGTGGACGCACCGTCCTGAGCCGAGACACGGTAGACGTCCTTCTCGCCCTGCGGGAAGACCCCCAGGACCGGCGTCGGCTCACCGTTCGATCCGATGACGAGGTCGCCGACCGCCAACTCACCGATGGGCCGGAAGCCCTCCGGCGTCAGAACGTTGGTCGACACCGGTTGCGCACGCCCGCGCATGTAGGCCAGCGGGGCCACCTCGATGGTGCCCGCCGAGATCAGCTTGGGGATCGACTCCGGGTCGAGCATGTCGTGCAGCGCGTCGTAGAGCGGGCGCAGGTAGGGGTCGATCTTCTCGAACAGCGTGCCGGGCAGGTAGCCCAGCCGCTCCCCCGCCTCGACGGCCGGGCGCGTGAGGATGATCCGGTTGACCATCTTGTTCTGCAGCGCCTGCACGGCCTTGGCCATGGCCAGGTAGGTCTTGCCGGTGCCCGCCGGGCCGATGCCGAAGACGATGGTGTTCGAGTCGATCGCGTCGACGTAGCGCTTCTGGTTGAGCGTCTTGGGCCGGATGGTCTTGCCGCGGCGGGAGAGGATGTCGAGGCTGAGCACCTCGGCCGGGGACTCGCCGAGCGTCTCCCCTCCGTTGCCGAGCATGTCGACGGTGCGCCGCACCGCGTCGGGCGCGACCTGCTGGCCGCGCTCGGCCAGGGTGATCAGCTCGGTGAACACCCGCTCCGCGAAGGCGACGTCGGACGGGGCGCCGGTGAGGGTGAGCTCGTTGCCGCGCACGTGCACGTCGGCGTCGAGGAGCTCCTCGGCCGCCCGGAGGCTCTCGTCGCGCCGGCCCAGCAGGGCGAGCAGAGCGGCGTCGGGGACGGCCATACGGGACTGGACGGGACCGGTTTCGGTCAAAGCTCGACGCGCCTGCTTCCTGGCTCTCCGTTGTGGCCCGCCTGACCGCGGACCCCGGCGATGCTACCGCCGGACCCCGACAGTCCGCCGACCTTTCCCGCGGGCAGGGCGCACGCGGTCTCGCCCGGGTCCGGGCCTGCCGGCATCGCCGGTCCACACATCCCCCGGCTGACGACACGCGCTGCGCGACGCCCGCGCCGGGCACCAGCGGTGGGAGGCTGGGGAGCCCGGAGAGGAGAGCCCCGTGCACGACGACTCCGCACTGGTCGAGGCCCGAGTCGCCCGGTTCGTCCGGGAGCGGTTGACACCCGCGACCTACCGGGACCGGGTGCCGCTGGAGGTCGGCGCGTGGACCACGCCGGGTGAGCCGGTGCGGTTCGCCGAGGCCGTGCGCCGGCGCTTCACGCCGCTGCCGCCCGGATCGCCGTGGGGACGGCCGTGGGGCACGGTCTGGCTGCATCTGACCGGCACCGTGCCCGCCGCCTGGGCCGGGCACCCCGTCGAGGCGGTCGTCGACCTCGGCTTCACCGACTCCCAGCCGGGTTTCCAGGCCGAGGGCCTCGTCTACTCCGCCGACGGCAGGGTGCTGTGCGGGATCGAGCCCCGGCGCAGGCACGTCACGCTCTCCGGCCCGGACGTCGACCTCTACGTCGAGGCCGCCGCGAACCCCGATCTCACGGGCGGGTGGCACTTCGCGCCCACCCCGCTCGGCGACCGGGCCACCGCGGGCGACGCCCCGCTCCACCGCCTGGGCCGGGTCGACGCCGCGCTGCTCGACCCGTGCGTCTGGGAGCTGGGGTGCGACGTCTGGACACTGCGGGGCCTGCTCACCGAGCTGCCCCGCGACCTGCCGCGGCGCGCGGAGGTACTGCGCGCGCTGGAGCGCATGGTCGACGTCGTGGATCCCGACGACGTCGCGGGCACCGCGGCGCAGGGGCGCGCCGCACTGGCCGCGGTGCTGGCGAGCCCGGCGCACGCCAGCGCCCACCGCGTGCACGCCGTCGGGCACGCGCACCTGGACTCCGCGTGGCTGTGGCCGGTCCGCGAGACCGTGCGCAAGGTCGCGCGGACGGTGGCGAACGTGCTCGACCTGATGGAGACCGACGACGGGTTCTCGTTCGCCATGTCCTCGGCGCAGCAGTACGCGTGGCTGCACGAGCACCACCCGGCGCTGTTCGCGCGGCTGCGCGAGCGGGTGGCGCAGGGCCGGTTCGTGCCGGTCGGGGGCATGTGGGTGGAGTCGGACACGAACCTGCCCGGCGGCGAGGCGCTGGCGCGACAGTTCGTCGTCGGCGGGCGGTGGTTCCGCGACCACCTGGGCGTCGAGTGCGAGGAGGCGTGGCTGCCCGACTCGTTCGGCTACTCCGGCAACCTGCCGCAGATCATGGCGGCGGCCGGGGCGCGGTGGTTCCTCACCCAGAAGATGTCGTGGAACGAGACCGACGTGATGCCGCACCACACGTTCGAGTGGGAGGGCATCGACGGCACCCGGGTCTTCACGCACTTCCCACCCGTCGACACCTACGGCGCCGAGCTCTCGGGCGCCGAGCTGGCCCGGGCGTCGCGACGCTTCGCGGAGAAGGGCCGCGCCAACACCTCGCTGGTGCCCTTCGGCTGGAGCGACGGCGGCGGCGGACCCACCCGGGAGATGCTGGCGGCCGCGGCCCGCACGGCCGACCTGGAGGGCTCGCCGCGCGTCACGCTGACGGGCCCGACGGAGTTCTTCCGGGCGGCGCGGGCCGAGTACCCGCACCCGCCGGTGTGGTCGGGCGAGATGTACCTGGAGTTCCACCGCGGCACCTACACCAGCCAGGCCCGCACCAAGCGCGGCAACCGCCGCTGCGAGCACCTGCTGCGCGAGGCCGAGCTGTGGGCCGCGACGGCGACCGTCCGCACCGGCGCGCCGTACCCCGTCGACGTGCTGGAGCGCAGTTGGCGCACGGTGCTGCTGCAGCAGTTCCACGACATCCTCCCCGGCACCTCGATCGCCTGGGTCCACCAGGAGGCGGAGCGGCGCTACGCCGAGGTGGTGGCCGAGCTGGAGACCGTGGTCGGCGACGCACTGGCG
>JAKDLE010000495.1 GCA_030453005.1 Pseudonocardia sp.
CACCCTCGACCCTCGTGGCGGGGCTGTCGGTCCAGCGCACGATGAGGTCGGGCAGCTGGTGGGCCCGGTCGCCCGTGCCGAACAGGTCGGCGACGCGCTCCACCGACCGCACCGCGGGGGCGCCGTCGAGATCGGTGAAGGTGAGCAGCCCGGCCGCGATCTCCTCCATGAGGTCCTTGGCGTCCTCGGGGGCCACGATCCCGTCGCGCTCGCGGCCACGCATGTTGAGCCGGATGTAGCCCTGGTTCTCCGCCGGGTGCGCGAAGGCGCGGGTGGTGCTCCAGTCGACGCCGCGCATCTCGAGCCGGGAGGTGAGGTCCAGCGCCACCTTCTCGGGCAGGGCGGCCGCCACCCGGGCCCGCAGCTCGGGCGACAGCGCGGCGCGCAGCCACCAGATGGAGCTGCGCGCGTTGCTCGGCGGGCTCGCGGCGGCGGGGTCGAGCACCGCGCGCAGCATCTCGGGGAGCATGTCGGCGCGGCTGGTGTTCACGTCCATGCCCACCGGGGACACGACCATCACGTCCGCGTCGGCGGGCAGGCTCGCGAGCACCCGGCCCAGCGCGGTGTCGACGGCGGTGTAGACGTCGTCCAGCGTGCTGCCCAGCACCCGCTCGGCCGCCGTGTCGAGGTCGGTGACGTCGAGCTGCGACAGGTCCCAGAACTGGTGACCGGCCACGTGCGCGGCGCAGAAGGTCAGCCAGGCCAGGTCGAACGGCTGCTCGGCGAGCAGCAGGGTGGCGGCGTCGGCGACGCGGCCCGGTGCGCCCAGGAGGCGGCGCCGCAGCCCGAGCATCTCCGTGACGGTGTGCCTGCCGAAGACCTCGTCGACCGGCTGCGGCGGCCCGAAGAGGCGTTCCAGGCGGCGGTGGGTGTCGCCGGGGGAGGCCCACTCCCGCAGCACGACCCGGTCGTGCAGCTGCCACCCGCAGACCAGCGCGCCGGGCGGGGCCTCGCTGGGCGGCCTGCTCTCGTAGGGGTCGACCGCCAGCGTGCGCGTGCCCCGGCGACCCAGCCCCTCCCACACCGGCGCAGGCGCCGGGAGGGCGCCCATGTAGTGCACCCGCTGCTCGGCGGCCGACCACTGGAACGGGTAGAACCGCCCGTGCTCGCCCAGCTCGACGCCGCTGTAGAGGGAGTGCTGGGCGCCGGCCGCGAACTGCGTGGCCGGGGCGTCGAGCGGGTGCCACACGCCGCGCTCCCGCAGCCCGGCCAGTGCGGGCAGCCGGCCGTCGGCGAGCAAGCGGTCCAGCACCGAGGCGCTGGCGGCGTCGAACTGCAGGATCGTGAGCACGACGGCAACCTAGCAGGCCAGCTTTGCCTCACCTCACTTGCCTGCGGGCGTCCGCGGCCTCCAACCCCATCCCGAGCGCCGTCGCCGCCTGCGCGGCGCAGACCAGTGCGCCCGCCCGCGGACCGTCGGCGAACCCGCGCTGCAGCAGGCCGGTGTAGAAGGTCGGTGCCTCGAGGCGCCGCAGCGTGCCGTGGTCGGAGCGGAAGCGGTAGGCGCCCCTCCCGTACCGCACCTGCTGACGCCAGAACCCGGCGGGCGAGAGCTCCTGGTGGTGCCGGACGAGCGCGGCGGGCTCGAACACCAGTGCGTGGCCCGCCCCGAGCAGGCGGGCGCACCAGTCGCGGTCCTCGCCCGCCGCGAGCGGGTAGCTCTCGTCGAACGCGACCGACCGCAGCACCTCGGCCGTGCAGGCGAGGTTGCTCGTGGGGGCGAAGCGCATCCGGCCGCTCGACGGGTCGATCGTCGCCTCCGCGAGGTGCGTCGCGATGGCCTGGGCGGCCGCGGCCAGGATGCTGTCCGGCCTGCCGTTGCGGGTCGGGCCCGCGGCGGCGGCACAGGCGTCGCTCCCGATCCGCGCCCCGAGGGCCTCGGCCCACCCCGGTACCGGCTCGCAGTCGTCGTCGGTGAAGCAGATCACCGGCGCGCGCGCGGTACGCACCCCGGCGTTGCGGGCCGCCGCGGGCCCGCGGCCCGCGCCCCGCAGCAGCCGCGCGCGGGGGACGGCCGCCACCACCTCGGCGACGGCCCGGGCGTCGCGCGCCGCGTCGTCGACGACCACGATCTCCAGGCTCGGCGCGGTCTGGCGCTCCAGCGCGGCGAGGCAGACGGCGAGCCGGTCGGGCCGGTCGCGGGTGGGCACGACGACCGATAGCTGTGGCTCGGGGTTCTGTGGCTCGGGGTTCAGGGGCACGGAACTCATGTGAACACTCCCAACACGGCGACGGCCGGCGCGCCGACCAGCGACGCGACGGCGAGCCGGGCGCCGACGGCACCGGGCAACAGTCGTACGGCGACGACGGCCGACGCGGCCGTCCCGGCCAGCGCGGCGGCGGTGGCGCCCGCGGCACCCCACGCCGGCACGACGGACAGCGCGACACCGGTGAACGCGACCGCCCCGGCCAGCGCGGTCCACAGGGTGGTCCCGGGTTGCAGCCGCAGCGCCGCCGCCTGGACGGCGAGGGCGTTGAGCGGGGCGAGCACGACCATCGCCACCGCCGGGCCGAACGCCTGCGCGGCGCCCGCGTAGTCGCGCCCGAACGCGATCGGCACGAGGGTGTCCAGCACGAGACCGACGACGGCGGCGCCGGGCAGCACGACGGCCAGCAGGAGGCCCGCCATGCGACGCAACACCGGTTCGGCGTCCGAGCCCGGGTGCGCGGGCCCGGCGTGCTCGGCCAGCCGGGGCAGTGAGACCGTGAAGACCTGGACGATCGCGTAGGTGGCGGCCAGCGCGACGCCGACGGCCAGCGCGGCGTAGCCGGTCTGCAGCCCGGAGCCCGCCAGCAGCGCCACGGCGATGACGCCGCCGCGTTGCGCGATCTGGACCAGCGCGCCGCTCGTCGCCTGGAGGAGCCCGAACCGCAGCGCGCCGTCCGGGAGCGGCGCCGCCGGGAGCCGCCTGCGCAGCAGGGGGATGACGGCGCCCGCGCCGATCCCGAAGGCCACCACCGCCGACCCGAGGATCGCGGCCAGCGCACCGGTCACCCCCGCCAGCTCGTAGCCCGCGAGCGCCGCCACGATGAGCACCGCGTTCTGCACGGGGTACCGCGCGCACCAGGCGCCTGCTCGCCCGAGCCCGAGGTCGGCCTGCAGGGCCAGCGTGGCGGCCACGTTGAGGGCGAGGGCGAGCACCACGAACGTGGTCGGCAACGGTGGGAAGCGGGCCGGGTCCCAGACCGCCAGCGCCACGCCGAGCACCGCCAGCGGCACGAACAGCGCGGCCCGGTTGCGCGCCAGCCGCAGGCTGAGCGAGCGGGCGACCGCCGCCCGGTCCCCGGGTGCGGCCGCGGGCACGTAGCGGGCCAGCAGGGTGGCGCCACCCAGCGTCATGGCCACCGAGCCGATGGCCACGACGGTCAGGGCCACCGCGAACCGGCCGTAGTCGGCGGGGCCGAGCCAGCGGGGCACCACTGTGGCGAGCAGGACCAGCGTGACGGCCTCGGCGCCCTTGCCGACGACGCCGGCGAGGACCGGACCGCGCAGACCGGGACCGCGCAGACCGGGACCGCGCAGACCGGGACCGCGCAG
>JAKDLE010000496.1 GCA_030453005.1 Pseudonocardia sp.
AGGAACGTGACGCCCTTCGCGGTGGCGGGCCGCTGCCGGTGCGTGACCAGCCCCGCGACGAGGACACGCGGCATGCCGGTCTCCCCACCCGCCCGCGCGTCCAGCGTGGAGAGCCCGTCGATCCGGATCGCGCCCAGGCGCTCCATGCGCTCCCGCAGGTGCTGCATCGGGTGGCTGTCGGGCGAGACGCCGGTGGCCCACACGTCGGCGACGGTGAGCTCGGCGTCGGTCATGCCGGGCAGCGCCGGTGCATCGAGGCCGACCGCGGTGTCCGGGAGCTGGCCGGGGCGTGTCGCAGCCACGACCCCCGCGGCCCACAGCGCGGAGCGCCGGTCCACTCCGAAGCAGCCGAACGCACCCGCCGTGGCCACCGCCTCGGCGTGGCGCACGGTGAGCCGTACGCGGCGGGAGAGGTCGGCGAGGTCGCGGAACGGGCCGTGGGCGTCGCGTTCGGCGTCGATCTCCTCGGCCAGGTCGAGCCCGATGCCCCGGATCTCGGCCGTGCCCAGCCGGACGGCGTGACCGCCCGTGCTAAGAGGGTCGGGCTGCAGCACGGCCTCGGCGCGGCCGAGGTTGACGTCGGGGCGCCGGGCGAGAACGCCGTGCCTGCGGGCGTCGGCCACCAGCGACTGCGGCGAGTAGAAGCCCATCGGCTGGGAGTTGAGCAGCGCCGCGCAGAACGCCGCGGGGTGGTAGTGCTTGAACCAGGCGCTGTAGTAGACCAGCGACGCGAAGCTGATCGAGTGGCTCTCCGGGAAGCCGAAGTTGGCGAACGCGAGCATCTTGGTGAAGATCTGATCGGCCACCTCACCGGTGATCCCGTTGGCCGCCATGCCGTCGAAGAACCGGCCGCGCAGGCGCTCCATCTTCTCCGTCGACCGCTTGGATCCCATCGCGCGGCGCAGCTCGTCGGCGTCACCCGGGGTGAACCCGGCGACGTCCACGGCCACCTGCATGAGCTGCTCCTGGAACAGCGGCACCCCGAGCGTCTTGTCCAGGGCTCCTCTCAGCAGGGGGTGGTCGTGCTCCCACTCCGCGCCGTTGCGCCGGGAGATGTAGGGGTGCACCGAGCCGCCCTGGATCGGGCCGGGCCGGATCAGCGCGACCTCGACCACCAGGTCGTAGAACACCCGTGGCTTGAGCCGGGGCAGCGTGGCCATCTGCGCGCGGGACTCCACCTGGAACACCCCGACCGCGTCGGCGCGGCACAGCATCGCGTACACGTCCGGGTCGGTGGGCTGCAGCTCGTGCAGCTCGATCCGTCGCCCGTGGTGGGCGGCGACCAGGTCGATCATCAGGTGCAGCGCGGTGAGCATGCCCAGCCCGAGCAGGTCGAACTTGACGAGCCCGGCGTACGCGCAGTCGTCCTTGTCCCACTGCACGACCGTGCGGTCGGCCATCCGCGCCCACTCGACGGGCACCACCTCGGAGACGGGCCGGTCGCAGATGACCATGCCGCCGGAGTGGATGCCGAGGTGGCGGGGGAAGCCGAGCAGCTCGTCGGCCAGCTCCGAGACCTGCTCGGGCATGCCCACCGGTGCAGGCCCAGTACCCGACCACCGTTCAATCTGCTTGCTCCACGCGTCCTGCTGGCCCGGGGAGAACCCCAGCGCCTTGGCCATGTCACGTACCGCCGACCGCGGCCGGTAGGTGATTACGTTGGCCACCTGCGCGGCGCACCCGCGTCCGTAGGTGGCGTACACGTACTGGATCACCTCCTCGCGCCTGCCGGACTCGATGTCGAGGTCGATGTCGGGGTGGCCCTCACGCTCCGGCGACAGGAACCGTTCGAACAGCAGACCCATCGCCACGGCGTCGACGTTCGTGATGCCCAGCGCGTAGCAGACCGCCGAGTTGGCGGCCGATCCACGGCCCTGGCAGAGGATGCGGGAGCGGCGGCAGAACCGGACGATGTCGTGGACGATCAGGAAGTAGCCGGGGAAGTTCTTCTCCTCGATGATCCGCAGCTCGTGTTGGATCATGTCGACGGCCTGCGGGTACTCGGCGCGGCTGCCGTAGCGCTCGGCCACGCCGCGCCAGGTGAGCTCGCGCAGCCACGTCACCTCCGTGCGGCCCGGCGGCACCTCGAACGGCGGCAGGTCCGGCGCCACCAGGCGGATCGAGAAGGCGCAGGCGCGCCCGAACTCCGCGGCCCGGGCCACCGCGCCGGGGTAGCGGGCGTCGAACCGGGTCGCCATCTCGGCACCGGACCGCAGGTGGGCGGTGCCTGCGGGCGGCAACCAGCCGTCGACCTCGTCGAGGCTGCGCCGGGCACGCACCGCCGCCAGGGCCGTGGCCAGCGGGAACCGTGCCCTGGTGGCGTAGTGAGCGGCCGTGGACGCGACCGTGGGCAGGCCCGCGTCGCGGGCGAGGACGGCGAGGGCGTCGTTGCGCTCGGTGTCGGTGGGCAGGGCGTGGTGGGTGAGCTCGACGGCCACGTGGTCGGCGCCGAACCGCTCGGTGAGCCATCGCAGCTCCTTCGCCGGGTCACCCCCGGTGTCCAGGGCGCGACGCACCGCCCCCTTGCGGCACCCCGTCAGCGCGAGCACCTTCCCCGCGGTGTCGGCGACGACCTCGTCGAGGAAGTACCCCGGCCGCCCCTTCTCCCGCCCCCGCAGCTGGGCGGCGCTGACGGTGCGGCACAGCGCGCGGTAGCCGTCGGGGCCGTGGGCGAGCAGCAGCAGGTGGGTGCCCTCGGGGTCGGCCACGCCGTTCTGCGGGGCGGACAGGCCCAGGCTCAGCTCGGTGCCGAACACCGTGGCGACGCCCAGCTCCGCCGCGGCCTCGGCGAACCGCACCACGCCGTACATGCCGTCGTGGTCGGTGAGCGCGATGGCGTCCAGCCCGAGGCGCCTGGCCTGCTCGACGAGCTCCTCGGGGTGGCTCGCGCCGTCGAGGAAGCTGAAGTTGGAGTGGCAGTGGAGTTCGGCGTACGGGACGCGCTCGTCGGGCACCGTCAGCTCGGGAGGCTCGTACGGCCCGCGCTTGCGCGACCACGCCGGGCTGTCGCCGCCGTCGGCCTCCGGTCCGCCCGTCAGGCTTCCCCCACGTAGATCGGCGCCGCCGCGCGGGCGTCCGGCCAGCGCCGCCTCCAGCGTCGACCACGGTACGTCGGGGTTGTTCCAGCTCATCCACGTAGTCGAACATATGTTCCCCATAGGGGCAACTGTCAGTCGTAGACGCCGACCACCCACCACCTCCCCTCGCGGGCGAGCAGCAGCAGCGCGGTGCCGTCGTCGAGCGCGACCTGCAACCGGGAGCCGTCGACCGCGCCCGGCGCCCACCAGCGCTGCCGCAGCGGCCACGGCCCCGCCCAGCCCCGCACCTCGCGCGCCGCCCCGCCGTCGACCGCGACCCGGTGCGGGGACGCGGTGAGCAGGTCGGGGTCGGTGAGGCCGACCGGGCCGCCTGCGGCGTCGACCAGCTCGGCGGGTACCGGGTCGACGGGCACCGTCGCGGGGGACGGCGCAGGCACCTGCCCCGGCCAGGACGGCGCCGGGTCGGGGACCACGGTGCGACCCC
>JAKDLE010000497.1 GCA_030453005.1 Pseudonocardia sp.
TAGTCCGAGAACCACGATGAGGTTGATGAACATCTGAATTACAATGCGATCGAGAACGATCGACCCGACCATCTTGGTGGCTACTGTGATGAGGACTACCACCCCGATCAAGATCGCCACCGTGCCCAGTCCCGGCGCGAATTTACGCCACGAAGGCCACCGCACTATGCCATAATTTCTTGTTTTTCCTGTCATTTCGCACGCACCAACCCTTCCGGGCGAACCAGCAGAACCAGAATCACGAGGCCAAACGTGAACGCCTGTCGATAGTCGATCAGCACCTGCGGGAGAAAGGTGTTTATACCGACGGTCATGAGCGCCAGGACATAGCCCCCGACGACCGCGCCGACAAGGGCTTCACGGTGATCCAGGCCGTCGCCGTCTCGCCGCCCTCGGGCGGGCTGGGGCCCAACGCGCAGGGCGACCGTCCCTACCACGACATCATCGACGAGCCCGCCGTCACCGACGGCGCCGACCCCGACGACGACGAGCAGTACGACTACTGGGACCACGTCGAGTTCGTCGTCGCCGAGGCCGCGCGGCGCGGCATGTACGTGGCGATGCTGCCCGCCTGGTCGGCGCAGACCGCGGGCGAGTCGCTCACCGAGGACACCGCCGTCGGGTACGGGAGGTTCCTCGGCGCCCGCTTCGCCGCCCGCTACGAGAACCTGATCGGGATGGCGGGCGGCGACGACAACGAGGGCTTCTTCCCCGGGATCTGGGCCGCGCTGGCCGAGGGCATCGCCGGAGGCGCGGGCGTGGACGAGGACGGGTTCCTCATGAGCTACCACCCCGGCGGTGGGAAGAACTCCGCCACCGAGTTCGACGACGCGCCGTGGCTGGACTTCCACACCCACCAGTCCGGGCACGTCCCGCTCGGCGAGAACGGCGGCCTGTGGCACAACCTGGAGCTGAGCCAGAGCACCGGCAAGGCGTTCCTCGACAGCGAACCCGGCTACGAGGCCCACCCGATCGACTTCGACTCCGCCAACGGCTACCTCGACGATCTCGACGTCCGCCAGTCCGCCTACGTCTCGGTGTTCTCCGGCGCCGCGGGCCACACCTACGGCCACCACAACGTCTGGATGATGTACGGCACCCCGGGCGGCGGCGAGGGCGCCGACCCGCGCGACATCGGTTGGGCCGAGGCGCTGGACGCCCCCGGCGCCCGGCAGATGGCCCACCTCGCCGCGTTGATGCAGCGCTACCCCGGCCCCCGGGAACCCGCGCAGGACCTCCTCGGGTCCGAGACCGCCGAGGGCAGCGGCGACGCGATCGTCGCCGCCCGCACGCCCGACGCCGTGCTGGTCTACACGGCCGGGGGCCGCGGGTTCGAGCTGGCGGCCGACGGCGCCGCGTCCTGGTTCGACCCGCGCACGGGCGAGTACACAGCCGCCGAGGAGTCTGGCACCTTCACCCCGCCGACCGAGGGGGACTGGGTGCTGGTGGTCGAGGACGGCGGGGCGCAGGACGGCGTGGCACCGACGGTCGCGGCGGACGCTCCGGCCGACGGCCCGGTCCGGATCATGCCGCTGGGCGACTCGATCACCTACGGCTACTCCCACGGCTCCTACCGCACGGAGCTGTACCGACAGCTCACCGACGCCGGGGTGGAGGTCGATTTCGTCGGCTCGCAGAACGACGGCCCCGACGACCTGCCCGACGCCGACCACGAGGGCCACTCCGGGCAGCGGGTCGACCAGCTCGACGATCGCGTCGCGGGTTGGCTCGCCGACACGGACCCCGACATCGTCCTGCTGCACGCCGGCACGAACGACCTCCTCCAGGGCGACCCGCCCGAGCAGGTAGTCGAACGCCTGGACGCGCTGCTGACCACGCTGTTCGCCGAGCAGCCGGGCGTCACCGTGATCACGTCGTCGCTGATCCCACTCAACGACTCCGGCCCGGACTGGCAGGCGGTCAACGCCGCGATCCCCGACGTCGTCGCGGAGCAGCGCGCCGCCGGGAACGACGCGGTGTTCGCCGACATGGCCGCGAGCGGGATCGGCGGCGAGGACGACATCCCCGACGACGTCCACCCCTCGCCTGCGGGCTACGCGAAGATGGCGGAGGTCTGGCTGCCGCTGGTCCTCGGCGCCGTCAGCTGACGGGAGTCGTCCGGGCCCCCGCCGGCCGGACCCCCGTCGGCCGGGCCGCGCCGGAGGCGAGCAGGCCCAGCAGCAGGGCACCGAGCACCACGAACAGGGCGCGCAGGATGCCGTTGTCCTCGGCGAGCAGCCCGATCAGCGGTGCTCCGGCGAGGAACGCGGTGTAGCCGATGGAGCTGACCACCGACACCCGCGCGGCGGCCCGGGCCGGGTCGTCGGCGGCCGCGCTCATCCCCACGGGGAAGCCCAGCGCCGCGCCCACGCCCCAGAACAGGGCTCCGACGAGCGCCGTCGGGACCGATCCGCCGACGAGCACCAGCAACAGCCCGACGAGCGCGAGCCCGGCCGCGGCGCGCAGCACGGCCACGCGCCCGAACCGGGCGAGCACGGTGCCGCCGAGCAGCCGTCCGGCCGTCATCGCGGTGACGAACAGCCCGAACGCGACGGCGCCGACGGTCTCGCTCGCGCCGTAGCCGTTGACCAGCGCGTAGGCGATCCACTCGTTGGCCGAGCCCTCGGTGAACGCGAACCCGAGCACGAGCAGCCCGATCAGCAGCGTGCGCGGCTCCCGCCACGCGGCGAGCACCCCGCCCGAGCCGCCCGGACCCGCCTCGGCGGCCGCCGTGGTGCCGAACCCGCGGACGGTGCGGACCATCAGCCCCGGCAGCAGCACGACGACGCCGAGCACCTGGGCCGCCAGCGGCACCCCGGTGGCGGAACACACCGCGCCCACGGCCGCGCCCGCGACAGTGCCGATGCTGAACGCGGCGTGCAGGCGCGGCATGAGGGTGGTGCTGCCCAGGCGCTGCTCGACGTCGGCGCCCGCGACGTTCATCGCGACGTCCCAGACCCCCATGCCCAGCCCGGTGGCGAACAGCCCCACCGCGGCGAAGGGCACCGTCGCGGTGGCGAGGGCGACGACCAGGCCGGTGAGGCCGACGGTGACGGCCAGGGCGCCCGCGAGCACCGCCGGTCCCGGCCCGACGCGCTGCACGAGCGGGCCGGACAGCGGCAACCCCGTGACCGAGCCCCCGGACAGGCACAGCAGCAGCAGGCCGAGCTGTGCGGTCGAGAGGCCGAGGTCCTCGCCCAGCGTCGGGATCCGGCTGACGAACGAGGCGAAGGCCAGCCCGTTGGCGGCGAAGGCCACCACCACCGCGGCACGGGCCCGCAGCAGCTGGTTCGTCGTCACGCAGATCCCCCGTCGAATCGATTCGACTGCTACTGGGAAGAATACGCGTCCGCCCCGACCCGGTCCAACCGCCCAGGCGCCGCCCAGGGCGCCGCCGCCCACCCGCGGGCCGTCGGCACAGCGGTTGTGTACCCGGCACACCGGTTGCAACGGCTGTGCGGAACACAGAACCGTGCTGCCGACTGCCCGCAGGGGGGCGGGTGGCGGGCGCTACCGTCGGC
>JAKDLE010000498.1 GCA_030453005.1 Pseudonocardia sp.
GAGATGGGCGATGCGGACGCCGCGCTCGTCGTCGACCCGCTCGGCGTGGGTGTCCCCCAACCGCGGGCCGCCGAGCCGTGGGAGACCGGCCCGCGACGCTGGACCGCCGCTCGCCCCCCCGATACCGGCCGGGACGGCCCGAGGGGGCCCGGCGTCCTCCGCCGCGGAGTCGACACGGAGCTCCTCGCCGACCGCGCGAGCGCTCGCGAGCGCCGCATCGAGCTCGCGCAGCAGCGCTCGGTGGACCAGCGAAGCCCGCTCGGTCCACTCCCTGCGCCGTTCGTCGACCCAGTCCCGTTCCACGTCGGCGATCACGCCTGCGACGACGGGCAGCGCGTCGACGAGCCGGTCGGCGATCTCGCCCAGCTGCCGGGCCGTGCGCATCAGCGAACCGACCACGTCATCGGTCACGACGGCTCCTCGCTGACGCTCGTCGCCGCCGCGGCCGGCGGTGCTGCGCTGAATGGTGACCTCGCAGGCTCGGTCACGACGGCTCCCAGCGCGCACGAGCGATGGATGCCGCGGCCTCGACGTCGGCGGCCGCGGCGGCGGTGGCCGTGTCGTGCAACACCGCCGCGAGCGACGCCAGCTCCCGGCAGGCCCGGTCCAGCTCCTCGGCCATCCGGTCGAGCTCGACGAGGATCACGGTGCGGGCGGCCGTCGCTGCCATGACCGCCCTGGTGTCGGCGTCGACGGTGGGTATCGGGACGAGCGCGTCCAGGACCGCGGTCAACCGACCGGCGTGGGCGTGCAGGCGCTCGGGATCGAGGTGGAGGTCCGGCCGCATGCCGTCATGGTCGCCCACCCCTGCCGCGCCGCGAGGCGGAACGGCGCAGATGCCCGCACTCAGACGGACTCGCGAGCGACCTAGTTCGCGGCGGCGACGACCTCGGCCAGCGCGGCGGCGGTGGCCCTGGCCTGCTCCTCGGTGGGGGCCTCGACCATCACCCGCACGAGCTGTTCGGTGCCCGACGGCCGCAGCAGCACCCGCCCGGTGTCGCCCAGCTCGACCTGTGCGGCCTCCACGGCGTGGCGCACCTCGACCGAGCCCGCGACCGCGGCCTTGTCCACGACCTGCACGTTGTGCAGCACTTGCGGCAGGGGGGCCAGCACACCGGCCAGCTCGGCGAGGGACGACCGGGTGGCCGCCATCCGCGCCATCAGCCGCAGCGCGGTCAGCAGGCCGTCACCGGTCGTGGAGTACGCGGGCAGCACGACGTGCCCGGACTGCTCCCCACCCAGGGTGTAGCCGCCCGTCCGGAGCTCCTCGAGCACGTAGCGGTCGCCGACCTGCGTGGTGCGCAGGGCGATCCCGGCCGCCTTCATCGCGAGGTGCAGGCCGAGGTTGCTCATCACGGTGGCGACGAGGGTGTCCTCGTGGAGCTCGCCCGCCTCCTGCATGGCGACGGCGAGGACCGCCATGATCTGGTCGCCGTCCACGACGGCGCCGGTGGCGTCGACGGCCAGGCAGCGGTCGGCGTCGCCGTCGTGGGCGATGCCGAGATCGGCGCCGTGCTCGCGGACCGCGACCTGCAGTGGGCCGAGGTGGGTGGACCCCACCCCGTCGTTGATGTTGAGCCCGTCCGGGTCGGCGTGCAGCGCGACGACGTCGGCACCGGCCCGCCGGTAGGCCCCCGGGGCCACGGTGGAGGCGGAGCCGTGTGCGCAGTCGACCACCACGCGCAGCCCGGCGAGCGAACCCACGGGGGTGCTGCGGAGCAGATGCGTCGTGTAGCGGTCGATCGCCTCGTCGAGGTCGCGGACCCGGCCGATCGCCGCGCCGGTGGGGCGGACCGCGGCGGACCCGACGCCGTCCTCGACGGCCGTCTCCAGCGCGTCGGGGAGCTTGTGGCCGCCCGCCGCGAACAGCTTGATGCCGTTGTCGGGCATCGGGTTGTGCGACGCGGAGATCATCACGCCCAGGTCGGCGTCCAGGGCGTCGACGAGGTGCGCGACGGCGGGCGTCGGCAGCACCCCGACCCGCACGGCGTCGGCACCCGCCGACGCCAGACCCGCGACGACGGCGGCCTCGAGCATCTCCCCGCTCGCGCGGGGGTCTCGCCCGACGACGGCGACCGGACGACGGTTCCGGTTGCGCTCGCCGAGCACCCGGGCGGCGGATGCGGCCAGCGAGACGGCGAGCTCCGGGGTGAGGAGCTCGCCGTTGGCCAGGCCGCGAACGCCGTCGGTACCGAACAGCGCTCGTGCCACGTTCACCGGGCGTGCGGGGTGACCATCAGCACAGCAGGTCAGCGCTTGCTGTACTGAGGCGCCTTGCGGGCCTTCTTGAGGCCGTACTTCTTGCGCTCGATGACGCGGGGGTCACGCGTGAGGAAGCCGGCCTTCTTGAGCGGCGAGCGGTCCTCCGCGTCGACCTCGATCAGCGCCCGGGCGATGGCCAGGCGCAGTGCGCCCGCCTGACCCGAGATCCCGCCACCGTGCAGGTTGGCGAAGATGTCGAAGCGCTCGGTCTTCTCGAGCAGCACGAGCGGCTCCCGGATCAGCTGCTGGTGCAGCTTGTTCGGGAAGTAGGTCTCCAGGCTCTTGCCGTTGAGCGTGAAGTTGCCGGTGCCGGGCATGAGGCGGACGCGGACGACCGCCTCCTTGCGGCGGCCGACGGTCTGCACCGGGCGGTCGGAGAAGACGGCAGGCGCGAGCTCCACCTCGCCGCCCACCTCGACGTCGAAGTCGTCGTCCTGGTCGACCGCGGTGGGGGCGTCGGCCTCGGGCGCGTCGTCGACTGCGACGTCGTCGGTGGCGACCTGCTCGACGGCCTCGGGCTCGGGGGTGGTCACGGGCTGTTCCCCTGTCGTTGAATCGGGCGCTGCCACAGACTCGGTCCCGGTCGGCTCACTCACTGTGCAACCTGGACGATCTCGAACGCGGCAGGCTGCTGCGCGGCGTGCGGGTGGTTCGGGCCGGCGTAGACCTTGAGCTTCTTGCCCATGGCCCGGCCGAGCTTGTTCTTCGGGAGCATGCCCTTGACGGCCTTCTCGACCAGGCGGTCGGGGTGGCTCTCGATCATCTCGCCGACCGAGCGCTGCTTGAGGCCGCCCGGGAAACCACTGTGGCGGTAGACGAACTTCGCGTCGCGCTTGTTGCCGGAGACGGAGATCTTCTCGGCGTTGACGATGACGACGAAGTCGCCGGTGTCCGTGTGCGGTGCGTAGGTCGGCTTGTGCTTCCCACGCAACAGGGTGGCGGCATGCGTGGCGAGGCGGCCGAGCACCACGTCCGTAGCATCGATCACGTGCCAGGCGCGGGTGATATCGCCGGGCTTCGGGCTGTACGTGGACACGGACCTACCTCGTCGCTGTCTAGGCTCGTCGAACTGCGGGCTCGGGAGCTGCCTCTGGTGCGCTGCGGAGGGCTCCGGGCCCCGGAGACGTCACGCCTCCCGCCGCACTATCAGTTGATGAGCGTACCCGCCGGTCCGGGGGGGGGCACAACGCCCCCGCCGGGCCGGTCGGGGCCCGCGCCGACGGCCTCCGGCGAACAGATTGCGGGGGTGG
>JAKDLE010000499.1 GCA_030453005.1 Pseudonocardia sp.
TCGTCACGCTGCCGACCGACGAGATCCTCATCGCAGGCGGTTCGCGCGACTACCGGGGCAAGGGCCAGAGCCACATCTACGAGGCGAGCCTCTACACGCCCTCGACGAACTCGCTGCGCCCCGCCGCGGACTCCGCAGTGGGCCGCGACTACCACACCGAGGGCCTGCTGCTGCCCAACGGCCAGGTCATCGTGATGGGCGGCGACGCGCTGTTCTCCGATGAGAACAACAGCCGCGATGCCGACTTCGAGCACCGGCTGGAGATCTACTCGCCCCCCTACATGTTCGCCGGTGCTCGTCCGGAGATCACCGACGCACCGCCGACCGTCGAACTCGGGGAGACGATGACCGTCGCCACGCCGGACGCCGACCGGATCGACCGCGCGCGGCTGATCCGACCCAGTGCGGTCACCCACGTCACCGACCTGGAACAGCGTTCGGTGGCGCTGGAGATCGAGCGGGGCGCCGACGGCTCGCTGGGACTCGCCGTGCCGGGGGAGGCGACCCTCGTGCCACGGGGGTACTACATGCTGTTCCTGGTCGACTCCTCCGGTACGCCCTCCGTGGCGAGATGGGTTCAGGTGACATGAGGCCCACGAGGACGAGCCTGCTGGCCGCCGTGAGCGCTGCGCTCGTGGTGGGGACGTCGGTGCTGGCCTGCGCGGCTCCGGAGCCACCGGCCGGGGGGCTCTATGTCGACCCGCACACCGCCGCCGCCGCCCAGGTCGCGCGGTGGGAGGACGAGGGCCGTGCCGAGGACGCCGAGCTGATCCGGGAGATCGCCGAGCAGCCGGTGCCGCTGTGGGTCACCGGTGACGTGGAGCAGGTGGCCGCGCAGACCACCGAGTACGTCCGGCGGGCGTCGGCGGCCGGTTCCCGCTCCCTGCTGGTCGCCTACAACATCCCGAACCGGGACTGCGGCAGTTTCTCCGGCGGCGGCGCCCCGGACGCCGAGTACTACCGCGCCTGGATCGGTGGTCTGGCCGCCGGGATCGAGGGACACGACGTCACCGTCATCCTGGAACCGGATGCGGTGCCGCACGAGCTGTCGGGTTGCGTGGACGGAGCGCTGCGTGACGAGCGCTACGCGCTGCTCGGCGACGCGATCGACTCGCTCAAGGAGGTGGGCGCCACCGTCTACCTCGACGCGGGCAACCCCGGATTCATCTCCGACGTCGACGCACTCGCCGACGCCCTGGACCGCTCCGGTGTCCGTCGCGCGGACGGCTTCAGCCTGAACGTGGCGAACTTCCACACCACCGAGGAGAACGTGGAGTTCGGCTCCGCCCTCTCCGCACGGTTGGACGGCGCGCCGTTCGTCGTCGACACCAGCCGCAACGGTGCGGGAGCGCCACCCGAGGGCGACATCGACGGCGCGCCGAGCTGGTGCAACCCGCCGGGGCGGGGCCTGGGGGCGCCACCCACCACCGACACCGGGATCCCGTCGGTCGACGCGTTGCTGTGGGTCAAGCGGCCCGGGGAGTCCGACGGAGCCTGTCGTCCGGGTGAGCCGGAGGCGGGGCAGTGGTTCCCCGAGTACGGCCTCGGCCTCGCCGAGCGGAGCGTCCCCTGAGCACGCAACCGAGGCCTTGCTGCCTCTCAGGCCAGTGCGCGACGAGCGAAGTCGATCTCCGTGGCGATGTGCTGGAGAGTCTGTTCCACCACCAGGCTGCCGTGGCCCGCGTCGAACCGCGCCACCTCGTAGTGCACGGACCCGCGGGCGGCGAGTGCGTCGAGGTAGTTGTCCACCTGACGGATGGGGCAGCGGGGGTCGTTCTCCCCGGCCAGTACGAGGACCGGGACGCGCACCGCGTCGACGTAGGTCAGTGGCGACGCCACGCGGTAGGTCTCGGGCTTCTCCTGCGGGGAGCCGCCGAACAGGGCGCGGTCGAAGCTGCGCAGCTGTTCCATCTCGTCGGCGTAGGCGGTGAGGTAGTCGGCCACCGGCACGCCCGCGAGCCCCGCCGCCCACCGCTGCGGCTGGGTGCCCACGGCGAGCAGCGCGAGGTAACCGCCCCACGACCAGCCCTCCACCACGGCGCGCGCCGGGTCGACGAGACCGTCGGCCACGCACGCGTCGAACACCGTGGCCACGTCCTCCAGCTCGGTGGTGCCCGGCCGCCCCTCGATCGCGTCGCGCCACGCCGAGCCGTAGCCGGTGGACCCGCGGTAGTTCACCTCCACCACCACGAACCCGGCTTCGACCCAGGCCGCGCGCATCGCGCCGAACCGGTCCTCGTCGGCGGCGTGCGGACCACCGTGCAGGCTGAACACGGCCCGGCTCGGGCCGTTCACGCCGGACGGCCGCGCGACGAGCGCGTGCACCTTCCCGCCGGGGCCGTCCACCCACAGGTCGGCGACGGGAACCGAGGTGGGCGCGCGGTCGCCGGGCGGGGTGAGCAGCACGCGGTCCGCGCCGTCGGGGTGCAGCGCGCGGATGGTCGAGGGCTCCGCGGCCGAGGAGCACGTGTACTCCACCGTGCCGTCCGGGCGCACCTCCGCCGAGCCGACGCAGCCCGGCGCCACGGGCAGCTCGGTGAGCTCACCGCCGTCCAGGTCGTAGCGGTACAAGCGGGTGCGCGCCGCGTGGGTGTGCCAGACGAGCAGGCGGCGGCCGTCGGGCTCGAAGTCGGCCATCACCTCGCCGGGCAGGTCGAGCCTGATCTCCTGCTCGGTCCCGGTCGGTACGTCCCAGACGAGCAGCTCCTCACGGCCGTGGCGCTCGTGCAGCAGGAGCAGCCGCCCGTCGCCGGGGATCGGGGCGAACGCGATCGGCCCGAGCCCCCGGCCCTTCCCGTCGTGCAGCTCGGCGACGGTGGCGCCGTCGGCGACGCGCAGGACGCGCACGGCGGGGTGGCGCGAGTCGCCGTGCTCGGAGTGGCTGATCGCGAGCAGGGTCTCGTCGTCGGACAGCGCCCCGACGCCCGCGTCCTCGGCGTGGCTGTAGACCACCGACGCGGGCTCGTCCCCCGTCCGCAGCCAGATCCTGGTGCCGGTGTCGGTGGAGGTGCCCACGGCGGTGACGGTGCGGCCGATCTCGAGGCCTGCCGGGTAGCCGTCCTCGACGCCGGGGACGGCGGGCTCGGGCGTCGAGCCGTCGGGCAGGCCGCCGAAGGGCTCGGCGACCCAGTGGCCGAACTCGTCGCCGTCGGTGTCGGCGAACCACCACACCCGCTCGCCGTCGGGCGGCAGCGCCGCGGAGTGGGTGCCGCTGCGCCGGTCGGTGACCTGGCGGTGGATGTCGGTGGCGCGGTCCCAGGTGTACACCTCGGTCGTCCCGCTCAGGTTCGACGAGTAGACGCAGCGGTCGGGGGCGTCGCGAGCCCACCCCGGGCGCGACATCCGCGTGGCGGTGAACCGGGCCCGCCAGCGCTGCTCGCGCTCGTCGTCGAAGAGCCGATCGGGGACGGGAGCCGCGGGGTGGGTGGTCACGACACCCGATCCTGCCGCAACACGGCCGTCGGACCCCGGCCGGTGGGGGTCGGCGTCAGGTCCCGCCCCGGGCG
>JAKDLE010000500.1 GCA_030453005.1 Pseudonocardia sp.
CAGCAGCCGCGCGAGACCGTCCAGCGCGGCCGCCGCGGGTACGTCGCCGCCCGCCGGAGCGGGCTCGCCGGGGAGCCGCGCGACCTCCACCTGCGCGACCTCCACCTGCGCGACCTCCACCTGCGCGGACTGCACCTGCGCGGACTGCACGACGTCACCCTGCAGCGTCAGCCGCACGGCGAGGCCCGCGGGCCAGTCGGCCAGCACCGGGCCGAGGCTCAGGTGCAGCTGGTCGAGCGTGAGCCCGTCGCGGTCGGGCGCCCGGTCGGCCATCGGCAGCCCGCCCGACTCCTCCTCGCACACCGGGTGGTCACCTCGCACATCGTCGACGGTGTGTGAGGTGACGGCGCGGTGTGCGAGGTCGTCGGCGAGCCGGGCGCGAGCCTCGCCGAGCTCCGCGGCGACGTGGTCGACCGAGCGGAGGTCGACCCGGGCGCGGGGGGACGGCAGCTGCGCCCACACCCGCTCGGCCTCGGCGGGAGCGGTGGCCTGGTCCCACCCCCACTCCCGGGTCAGCCGTTCCACGGCCAGGCGCACCGCCCGTCCGCCCAGCGCCGTGACGATCAGCGGCCGCGGCGTCGCCCGCAGCCAACCGGTCAGGTCCACCGCAAGGCCCCCTCGCGCCAGGCGTAGACGACCCCCGCGACGAGCACCCCCAGGAAGCCGAACATCTCGATCACGGCCTTCGGCCCGATCTGCGCCACGACGACCGCCCACGGGTACATGAACACCATCTCCATGTCGAAGGCCAGGAAGACCATGGTGATCGTGTACCAGCGCACGTGGTACCGGGATACGGCGTGCTCGACGGGCGCCGCGCCGGACAGGAACGGCTCCGCGGTCAGCATCGACCGGGCCTGCCGCACCAGGTACGACCAGCCGTAGACGAGCGTCACCCCGACGACGGCGACGGCGAGCAGGAGCAGCGCGGGCGCGAACTCCGTGGCCGCGTCCTGCGTCATGACACCCGCCTCCCGATGGTGACCAACAGCGCTGCGGTGCACCGCGTCCCGCCGGGTACCCGAGGAGCCCGGTGCCACGCCCGCGACACGCGCCGCAGGTATCAGACCTGCTCGAGCAGCGTCTCCATCTCCGCGATCTCGGCCTGCTGGGTGTCGATGATCTCCTGGGCCAGGGCCAGCGCCTCGGGGTCGGCGCCCTCCCGCAGCTCGATCTGCGCCATCTCGATCGCACCGCGGTGGTGCTCGGTCATCATCAGCAGGAACATGCGGTCGAACGCCGACCCGGAGGCCTGCGCCAGCCCCCGCATCTGCTCGGGCGTCATCATCCCGCTCATCCCGCCGTAGTCCATGCCCTGCATACCCTCCATGGCACCGTCCGCGGCGGGGACCTCGGCACCCCACTCCTCCAGCATGCCGATCATCTGCACGATCTCGGGCTGCTGTCCACCGCCGATGCGGGCGGCGAGGTCGACCACCTCCGGGTTCTCGCTGCGGGCCGCGGCGAGCTCGGTCATCTCGACGGCCTGCCGGTGGTGGGGGATCATGCCCTGGACGAACGTGACGTCGGCCTCGTTCCGCTCACCCGGTGCGGCGGACGAGGAGGACGAGCCGGGGGTTGCGGAGCCCGCCGACGAGTCGGTGCCGGATGCGCATCCGGTGAGGACCAAGCCGGTGGCGGCGACGCCTGCGAGCAGACGTGCTCGGAGAATCGTGTTCATGGTGTGGTGGAGCCTCTCGAACGTGGGGACGTGCGGGTCAACCGGGCACAGCGGTTGCCCTCACGTCCGCAGGACGCAGAGGAGTGCGAGTCGGGCAGGCGCGGTGGGCGGTGGTGCACGCGGAGCCGTCCACAGGCGGGAGACCGCGGCACGACGAGCCCTCGTGAGCGGGCCTTGTCGGCGCCAGGCCGCCGTCGAGACCACGAGCACCGCGACGGCGGTGAGGATCGCCAGGCACAGGTGGAGCAGCCCGGTGTCGTACGCGCCGCCGTCGTGCGGCGAGGGCGGCGAGTCGTGCGCGGCCGGGGCGGCCGCATGGCTCATGGCCGCAGCGGGGACCGGACCCTCGGGAGCGACCGAGAGGTGGTGCATCGCGACGAGGCCGAGCAGCAGACCGGTGACGAGTCCGGCGAGCAGCAGCGTCCGGCGTGTCCCGGACACCCCTCGTCTCACGATCATCGGCAGCCTACCCGTCACCGTGCCGCGCCAACCGGCCCGCGCCGCGGCCGACCCGATCGGGGCCGACGGGAAGGCGCGGCCGCGTCTGCCGACGTGGTCAGCTCGTGGCTCGCAGGATGACGGCGAGGTCGGCCGCCGTGTGGCCGGTGGTGAACCGCTCCTCCACCGCCCGTCGCCCGGCCCGACCCATCTCCGCCGCGGCCTCCGGGTCGGTGAGCAGCGACGCGACCGCGTCGCGGAACGCACGGTCGTCACCGGGCGGCACGAGAAGGCCGGTGACCCCGTCCTCGATGTACTCCTCCAACCCCGCGTTGGCCGTGATCACGACGGGGCGGGCGCACGCCATCGCCTCCAGCGCCACCGTGATCCCGAAGACCCCGGTACACCGCTTCAGCGCGATCGCGACGACGCTGCTCCGGCCGTAGAGGTCGAGGATCGTGCCCTCCATCCGGCGCCGGTGCACCACGCCGACGTGCTCCGGGACCTCGACGTGCCGCTGGGTCGTGGCGAGCTCGAGCCGGGCGTCCACCCCACTCTGACCGACCTGCTCCATGACCCGCACCAGCTGCGCGTGGTCCCGCCGCCGGTCGTCACCCACCGAGACGACGACGCCGGGCCGCTCGGGGGCAGGCAGTGGGCGGTAAAACTGTTCGTCGACGCCCATCGTGAAGCGGTGCACGCGCCCGGTCGGGAGACGCCACTCCTGCTCGACGGCCGCCCGCGTGGGCTCGCAGCAACTGAACACCGCGCCCATCCGGTGCAGGGCGCGCCCGGTCACGACACGCAGCGGCCCCGGCAGTGCCGCCTTGTCGTCGAGCCAGACCGCGCCGGACGCGACCGGCGGTCCGCCGGGCACGAGCGCGGCGGGGACGCCGGTGCGCTCGTCCCAGCACAGCGCCGCGTCCGCGGTGCGCCGTGCACGACGCATCGCCCACCCGGCCGAGGAGACGAAGTCCATCTGACGGGTGCGGCCGCGCACCTTGCGCGCGAAGTCGGCGGTCCGACCGTGGAGGGGGCGGCGGAACTCGGCGGCGATCCCGTGCGCGGACAGCTTGTCCAGCCCGTAGGGAACGACGTCCGGCACCTCACCGCGCGCGTGTCGCGCGGACCATTCCGCGACGTCGAGCTCCTCGGCCAGGTCCACGTGAACGCGCATCCGACTCCTCATGCTCTCGTGGATGATCCGCCACCGTAGTTCCCGCCGCGACGGATGATCCACGCAGGGCGGCCCGCGGTCCTCACCGCGGCGCCGACGGGGCGCGCCGGGCCGCGTCCGCCGTGCGCCGCAGGCCCTCCTCCAGCGGCGTGTGGGCCCGCCACCCGATGACGCGCGCGGTGTGCTCGACGTCCG
>JAKDLE010000501.1 GCA_030453005.1 Pseudonocardia sp.
GCGCCCCGGGATCCTCGCTCGACGCATCAGCGGCAGCAGATACCACAGCACCACGGTGGTGGCCAGCACGCCGGCGGACACGGTGACGCCGATACCGGTTCCGTAAATGAACCGGACGACGACCAGGACCGCCGTGACGACCGAGGTGGCGAACAGGGCCATTCCCGCGAGCACCAACTGGATTCCGATGCGGAGCCGCTCGCGCCGGATCTGGCGGGGAGTGACGCGGTGGTAGGAGGCGGGAGCCAGGATCACGACGGTCGCGAGCGCTGCCGTGGCCAGCGTCGCGACGAACAGCGCGGTGCCGACGGCGTCGAGTCTCGTGAACCGGGAGCTGAACGGGACCGTCAGCAGGAACGCGAACAGCACCTGGATGCCCGGGATGATGACCCGTACCTCCTCCAGGAGCTCGCGGTAGCGGTCTCGCACCTCCTGGCTCTCCTCGGCGGGCCCGCTGTCGGCTTCCGCCCGGGCCCGCGCGGGGCGACCTTCCGATCCCATGGTGAGCACCCTAGGCAAGATCCCGAGCAGGGCGGACGGATCGGTTCCGGCGGTCAGGTCGGATGCAAGCGTGGCTGATGTTGCGGCGGCGCCCCCCGAACAGCCGCGAGCCCCAGGCACCGCCTCCGGCTGGAACTCCTGGGGCTCACTTCCCGACGTCTCCGCAGAGCTCGGGCTACGGCGACCAGGGTAGCGCGGCGTCGCCCACCCCGGCCGAGCCCCCGTGTAAGCAGCAGGTCAAAGCGGCTAGTGTGCTAGCCGCTTGCATGTCTAACGTGCTAGACATATCGTTATGGTGAACCGGAAGATGCGACCTGCGCAGGCGCTCTCCCTCGCCCGCAAGCTCGCCCGCGAGCACGACCTCACCGTGGTCGAGCTCAAGGGACGCGGCAAGGGCAGCCACCGCATCTACGCGCTGGTCGACTCGACCGGTTCGAGGGTCGCGCGGTTCGGCGTCACCGACCACCCGCGCGACCTCAGCCGCGACATCCTGCAGAGGCTCGAATACGGCCTGGAGCCGTGGTTCGGGAAGCGATGGACGGAGAAGCGATGACCACCTACGACGTGACCGTCACCCGCGACGACGACGCCGGCGCCTGGGTCGCCCTCATCGACGGCCTCCCGCCACACCTCGTCGGCGCAACCCAAGTCGAACGGTTCACCGACCTCGACGTCGAAGTTCGCGACCTGATCGCCGGCCTCACCGACACCGACCCCGACGACTTCAACCTGCGCTGGCACCACAGGTGGGGCGACCAGGACGTCACTGCGCTGCTCATCGTGCTCGACCGAGTCGAGCACGCCGCAGCGCAGATCACCGCCGAACGCGACGCCGTCCGCCGCGCCGTCATCGTCCGCGGGAAGGCGGCGAAGCTGTCCCAGCGGGTCATCGCCGACGCCATCGGTCTATCGCATCAACGCGTGAACCAGCTCGCGAAGACTGCGACGGACGAGGACGCGGAGGACCTGCGCTCCTAGTGTCCTCCGGCGGGGGACACTAGTGCAGCACCGCGGAAGTCCTTCGGGGGTTCTGAAGAGCAACAGGACGCTCGGCTGAAGATCATCGATTGGGAACCGGCGACCGCACCCAGTACGGCTCGCCGTTCCGAAACGATGATCACCCGCCGGGAGCGATCCGACCCCGACGAACTTCTGCGGCGCTGCACTTGCCTATGACTGGTAGCTGGTACAGATGGCAGGTAAGGGCGACAGCGCAGGCCGCTGACCTGTGAAAACGCGCCCGCCGTGCTTTGCAGACGCGCGATCAAGTCGCTGACCTCCGGATACGGGGGGTCATTTGATCAGCGGGGAACACCGGCGTCGAGCACCCCGAGCCGCTCGTGCAGCTCCCGCCGCGCGGCCTCGTCCCCGTCGAGGGCCTCGCGCAGCGCCAGCAGGCGCATCACGTCGCCCTCGACGCGGAGCCTGCCTGCCGCGAACGCCTCGCGCGCACGTTCCTGGTCGCCGTCGACGAACAGGGTGCGCGCCAGCTCGGCGGGCAGCGCGATCGTGGCCGCAGCGTCGGCCGCGGGGCCGTCGAAGACCACGAAGCCGTCCGGCCCGCCGCGCACGCCGACCGTCCGGGTGCCGCGCGCACCGTCGTCGACGCGGAAGGTGACGGTGACGCCGTCGAGCGCGGCCGGTACCGCCGCGGACGGCTCCGCCGCGCCTGCCGACGCGACCGCGAACCGCTCCCGCACTCGGTAGAAGTCCGCCGGGTGGCCCACAGCATCGCGTCCACGGCACCGGGACCCAGACCGCAGTCCCGGGCGGTGCTGAGGAAGGTCCGCACGGCTTCGGGGTAGCGCGACTCGGGGTGCGGGAAGTCGCTCGCCATCATGACGTGGTCGGCGCCGACGTGGGCGACGGCGTCACCGACCAGCTCGTCGTCCGGGTCCGCGCAGATGACGCACTGCCGCGCGAAGTACTCCGCCGGGGTCAACGGCAGGTGCCAGCCGTCGGCGTCGCGGACCAGCTCGAGGTGGTCGGCCAGCCGGGCCAGCCAGAACGGCAGCCAGCCGGTGCCCGACTCCAGGAAGCCGACCCGCAGGTCGGGATGACGCTCCAGCGCGCCGTCGACGACAAGGCTGCCGAGCGCGCTCATCTGCTCCATCGGGTGCGAGCACGCGTGCCGCAGGACATAGCCTGCGAACCGCTCGGATCCCATGGTCGGTGCCCCGCGCAGGCCCAGGCCCTCGTGGACGGCGACCGCCAGACCTGCCTCGGCGAGAGTCTCGTAGAGCGGGTCGTAGGCCCGGTCCCCGAGGTTGCGGCCGTGCAGGAAGTTCGGGCGCAGCAGCACGCCCACCAGGTCCAGATCGGCCGCGCGCCGGGCGGCGTGCACGGCCGCGCGCGGGTCGGCCATCGGCACCAGCGCGACCGCGGCGAGCCGGTCGGGCGCGGCCGAACAGTAGTCGGCGACCCACTCGTTGTAGAGGTCGCAGGCCCGGGCGGAGCCGCGCGCGCCCAGCTCCGGCTGGAACGGCACCCACAGCCCGAACGACGGGTAGAGCACCGCCGCGTCGATCCCCTCGACGTCCATCGCGCGCAGGTAGGACGGGGCGTCGAAACCGTGCTGAACCTGGTCGGCGGCCCGGTCGGGCCGGCCGCGCAGCAGGGTCGGGGTCCCGGGCGGCAGGTCGAACGCCGCGAGGCCGGGCACGGCGGCGTCGCCGAACAGTCCGCCCGGCTCCATCACGTGCGCGTCGGCGTCCAGCACCCGGTGCCCCTCACGCATCCGGCCGGCCCCCCGCTCCCCGGCGTAGCGCCGGGGAACCGGAACCCACGACGTTTCCGTCCGGCTCGCGGGGATCCGTGTGCTCGGACCGGAAGCAGCGAATCGGGGTCCGGCGGCTCATCGCGTGCCCTCTCCTGGTCGTCCTGCCGCGGGCCCGGGGACTTCCCGGTCGGCGCCGGGGAAACCGGGTGGCAGCGTCCCGAGCGAGGAGCACGTCGACGCCGCCCACCAGCAGGAAGACGGCCACGC